>JBCDEP010000209.1:0-9308 GCA_039179675.1 Cyanobacteria bacterium P01_G01_bin.67 | reverse complement strand
CTTGACTATTTCTTAAAATAACGCTGCTTAAGTTAAGTTAGCTTTAATCAACAGCATTTATGGGTTAAATTTCTGGGTTAAATTTCCCAGTCCTCAGCCCAAGAATTACTGAGTCAGTATTTGGTGCGAACAACAATCAGCTAATTAGTTTGATTAAAAATGTTTGGAATTATTTGAAATTATTTGAAATTAAATATTTTGGTGCAGGAAGAACTCGCTACAGGATTTTATCGACTAAAGTCTACATCATGCTAATTGTTGCAGCAAAGTTTATCCTGTAGCAACGACTAATTTTCCTGATCAGGTGAGGGTTCGGGGTTTGGAGGCGTACTTTGAGTGGGCTCCGTACCTTCTAGATCTGTATTAACATCATCAGTTTCCGTTTCAGTAAGCGCTTCCGTCTCAGTTTCAGTTGTTCGATTGATGGGAGGGGAAGCTGGGGGAGCTGTTTCTGGAGTAGGAATCATCAATATGGCACCTGCGGCGATCGCCAAACTAGAAAAACCGATCGCTACTGGGGTCAGTCTTTCTGCCAAGGGTTTTTCGGGTTGACGATAACGTTTGCTGACTGACTGAAGCTCTAAAGTCATTTCAGGCAAGGTTAAAGTATCTGCGAAAAATTGATCGATGGCGTCAACTAAGTCAAACAGTTCCACGGTAGTTAAGTCAACTGAGATGGTTGATTCCCCACTATTCGGCTCAGGCTCTAGGGTTAAGCGGTGAAAATGTTGCTCTTCTACTTTCTGAAGCGATATTTGAGGATATTCCATAACCTCTCGCTGGGGTTGAAATAAGCCACTGAGAAGACCTTGAGCATAGTTACTTACAGTGTAAGCTAGGTTTTTGAGAAAAACATTTCCCCCACTCAATTTTTGATTGGAGTTCAGCAAATGACACTCAGCATTAATCAGGGTGGACATAGGAGCTTGACCACTTAAGATATCAGCGTTCTCCGCATCAGGGTCCTCAACTCCTTCTAAAACCAGATTACAGTTCGGTAAAATATACTGTCGTTTCATATCTTAAATAGTTACGCCACTTCTCCATCAAACAAACTAAACCAGACCCGTTGCATTCCGCTGGTTCCAGTACAAAACAGCAGCTTATTCAATAGAGATAAAGCCAACTCGTTAAGCTGTTCCTCGGAATCAATGTAGGCTGATACCTTAGCACGACGAGAGTTCATCCGACTACGAAAATGAGCGCGAAATCTTTCTAAATATTCTGAGAGGCGGAAATGATTATCAACGGGGAGATTTTTTTCCCGCATCTGCTGTTCTGCTAGCAATAGCTGTCTAATAATTACCATCAAATCCTTAGCGCGCTCGGCGGCAATAATTACCAGTGCTTTTGCCTGATCTAAACTCAAAAAATCTCTCGTATAGGAGCGTCTCCAGGGATTACTACAGCGTAAACGCCACAGATTTACTCGATGTTTAATAACTTGCTCAATACCAAGCTGTCTGGCAGTAGCTAGCATCTGCTCAGATGCTCCTAGCTCCAAAGCCTCAAGAGCCAACAACAACAGATCAATTTGTTGTTGAGTACGAGGAGAACAGCCCTTAGAAGGAAGAGATATGTCTGGTAAAGTATTTAAAATCGAGGCTGTGCTGTCCATAGAGTCAGGAAAATCGGATTCTAAACTGGCAGATTGGCTCATTGTAAAATCAAGTCCAAATTTTAGTTATCTTTGATTGTTCTTTGTCGAGGATAACAAATAAATCTCTGGTGCTATGATGCCATAGCTATCAAGTTTAAAGAACAGTTTAGTCTAATTTATTGACGTTTATTTATCCAATGCCAATGGAACTCAAATCTTTGATTCGTGATATCCCCGATTTTCCTCAGCCAGGAATTTTGTTTCGAGACATCACAACCCTCCTCAATAATCCTCAAGGTTTGCGTCATACAATCGATCAGCTAACCCACAAGTGTCAAGCAGCCAATCTTGCCCCAGACTATATTGTAGGTATGGAATCTCGGGGCTTTATTTTTGCCACACCATTGGCCTATCAACTCAATGCTGGGTTTGTGCCCGTCCGTAAGCCAGGCAAGTTACCCTCAGAAGTTCATTCAGTCGCTTATGAATTAGAATATGGCACCGATCACCTAGAAATTCATCAAGACGCGATCGCCTCAGGAGCAAAGGTGTTAATTGTTGATGATTTACTGGCTACTGGCGGCACTGCCAAAGCAACAGCAGAGCTATTATTGAAAATGCAGACCAATGTTATTGGGTTCGCTTTTGTAATCGAATTATTAGCATTAAATGGGAAAAGTCAACTTCCTGAAGTTCCCCTAATTAGCCTGGTTCAATATTAAATTTCCAATTGAATTTCTGAGCTTAATTCAAAAAAGCGGCAGCACCTTAACCAAAATTAATTACAAAATTTTCACGGTTTGATTGTAATCTATGAGCGATGGTCATAATCATAGTAGCGAGTATAGAATTGTCTATGTTTCCTGGTCACAGATCAGATGATTATCATGCAGCAAATCGGGGTTTGCCAGAGCAAATCTAATTTCTAAAACTAGTAGAGTTTGCCTTATAATCCTGTGCCTGCGGCGATCTTTCGATCAGCAAGTCCTAATTAAACAAGGAGTGAGGAGTGGGTAAAAAAAATAGATTAGTTAAGTTAGTGAGCTTAGGTACAGCGCTCGCCATCAGCAATATCACCATCGCTAATGCGGATCAGACACCTATAGCTAGTTCAAATGGTTATCATTCAACAAATGTCAAAGATATTAAGTCAGGCAAAACATCAGCATTATTGACCAACGCTCATGCGCAGTCACCTTCGGTTTACAAAGGTGTACGTGTGGCAGCCCACTCTGCTTTGACTGCGGGATCGATCAAGCAAAATTCTAAATCTAACACTGTTAGCGGCTTAATTCCACAACGAATAGCGCAGGCTGAACTTAACATTCCCGACAATGTTAGTCCTGGAAGCGTTAGTCCTGAAATTATTAAACCAGCGCAAGAGCCGATTCCGAGTACAGAAAAGCTTGATCCGAGCGGAAATCCCCTATCTTTCCCTACACAGCCCAGTGAAGTTAGAGTCGACCTTCAACAGCCAATTACTCTTGAGCAGGCGATCGAACTATCCCTTAACAACAATCGGGAAATCGAACAGGCTCGGCTAGCAATAGAAAGTGCTGAAGCTGGATTAAGAGAGGAACAAGCAGCGCTGTTTCCCACTTTTGGTTTGAGTACAGGCTTTGACTTTAGTGATAGTGCCTTTCTTGATAGTAACCTTCAGCAAATTATTGATGATGCAGTCGCTGAAGGCGGCACTGAGGAAGCAGCAGCGGATTCGATTAGTTCTGCTACTGCCTCTTCTGCTGAAGACAGCTCTTTTACCTATAATGGCGGTTTGACTCTTAACTATAATATTTTCACAGGCGGTTTGAGAGGAGCTAGCATCAGGACTGCTGAAAAACAGCTCACCACTGCCGAGTTAGATTTAGAAATCACCGTAGAAGAGGCTCGTTTAGAAACTTCCTCTAACTACTACAATTTGCAAAATGCAGATGCCCAAGTGGCAATTCAACAAGCCGCGGTTGAAGATGCCTCGCAAACTCTAAAAGATGCTCAACTCTTAGAAAGAGCAGGATTGGGCACCAGATTTGACGTCTTGCGAGCAGAAGTAGAATTATCTCAGGCACAACAAAGCCTCAATACAGCGATCGCTAATCAAAATATTGCGCGGCGGCAATTGGCAGAAACTCTCAGTGTTTCCCACGATACAGATCTTTCGACAGCGGATGCTATTGAAGCAGCTGGGGCTTGGGAAATGCCCTTGCCCGAAACCATCGTCCTCGCATTCCAAAATCGGGCTGAGCTGGAACAATTCTTACTACAAAAAGAAATTAGCGAAGAAGCACGAACAATTGCCCTCTCTAGCATTAGACCAAGCGTCAGTGCCAATGCTGGCTACTCAACTAGCGATGACTTTGAAGATGATTTTGATATTAGTGATTCATTCAACGTTGGCGTAAGCTTACAGTGGACGCTATTTGATGGTGGTGCCGCTAGGGCTGGCGCCAGACAGGCGGAAACAGATGCAGAAATTGCGGAAACTTTGTTTGCCGACCAGCGTAATCAAATTCGTTTTGCCGTTGAACAAGCCTTTTTTCAATTGGAAGCTAATTTGAGTAACATTGGCACTGCGACTAAAGAAGTGGAATTAGCCGAGGAAAGTCTACGGTTAGCTCGATTACGATTCCAAGCAGGAGTCGGTACTCAAACTGATGTAATTGAGGCGCAAACTCAATTAACTACCGCCAGGGGAGCCTTGCTTTCCTCGATTACTGATTACAATCTATCTTATGTTAGCTTACAAAGAGAGGTTTCTAACTTCCCTGATAATGGTTTGCAAGATTTGCCGTAGTCAGGTTACTGGCAATATGCAATCTTTGATTGATTGGTTAATAGTTGATGTCTCGCTATTTGGCTCATAACTATCAACTTAAAGTATCTGCAAATTTGTTTCTTATAGGCAATTATTAGAGCTTAAGAGGCGTATATTCATTATCCAAATTATTTAATGTGGTTTACCAAGTTAAAAGCTGAAGACAACTTGAATTGGCTTGGTTTTAGCCTTAGTATCTTGGTATTCCCTTTGTTTCCAGCATTGGGGGCATTAGGTTTAGTAATATTATTGGTAGCCATTTGGTTCCATAACTATCATCAAATTGCCCAAAGTTACTTAAATCGTGGATTGCTAGCTTTGGCGGGTTTATTGATTATCAGTTCCACCCTGGCAAAATATCCTCAAGAAGCTTGGTTAGGACTGGCTAATTTCTTACCTTTTTTTGCCTTATTTGCTGCCCTAAGATATTTAATCACGACCCCTAATCAACTGAGACGACTCTCTTGGTTACTCATACTTCCTTCCTTACCAATTGTTGTCCTAGGCTTGGGACAAATGTATGGCAGTTGGGATACGCCAACGATAATTGAATTGATTTTCGGTTGGGAATTAATTCCCCAGGGAGTACCCATTGGCAGAATGTCCTCCGTTTTTATTTACACCAATTTCCTGGCAATTTACCTAGCGATCGCTTTTACGTTAACTTTAGGATTAGGGTTAGAAACTTGGCAGTCTGGAAGACGTAAGCCAACTCGACAGCAAGCTCAAAACTTACTCTTGTTGACACTAATTTTAGTGGCTGATATTGGGGGGTTAATTCTTACTAGTTCTCGAAATGCCTGGATCTTAGCCGTAATCAGCTTTATGGCTTATGCCTTTTATATGGGCTGGCGGTGGCTGGTATGGCTAGTGAGTGGTACAGCCATAGCAATTCTGTGGGCTTCATTTGTGCCGCATTTGGGAGGCAATCAATTAAGACAGGTTGTTCCTAGTTTTATTTGGAAAAGGCTGTCAGATCAGCTTTATGAGCGTCCAGTAGAAACTTTGCGAATTACGCAATGGCAATTTTGCTGGGATTTAATTCAACAACGCCCTATTTTTGGGTGGGGGCTACGCAATTTTACTCCTCTTTACGAGACGGCGACCGATTACTGGTTCGGACATCCTCATAGTTTATGGTTAATGCTAGGTGCAGAGACAGGAGTTATAGCGACAGGGCTTTTACTGATAGTTGTCGGCTCAGTTATGTTTCAATCTGTATTATGGCTTAAAAACTGGTCTGGTAAAGATGATCGGCTAATCTTTTTTAGCTATGCGATCGCTTTTAGCTGCTTTATTTTATTCAATTTTGCAGATGTCACCATTTTCGATTTACGGATCAATGCGATCGCTTGGATTCTCTTAGCCGCACTTAGTGGCGTGACTAAAATTTCGTTACAGAAGTAGTTTATTTTAATAGAAAATACTCTATTTAGATCCGTGATGGAAATTCTGATTGTTGAAGATGAACAGGAAATTGCACAACTGATTGAACAAACTTTGGTTAAAGAGAATTTCTCATGCCGTATTGCCAACAATGGATTAGCGGCATTGGATATCTTCAAACAGCAACAACCTGATGTAGTTATTCTCGACCTCATGCTTCCTGGTTTGGATGGGCTAGAAGTATGTACTCGAATTCGTCAGCAACCATATGATAAGGACCCCTATATCTTAATGCTTACTGCCAGAGGAGAAGAAATTGATCGGGTGATTGGACTGTCTACAGGTGCCGATGATTATCTTGTCAAACCCTTTAGTCCCAGAGAATTAGTAGCAAGAGTTAGAGCCTTATTAAGACGTAGCCTCCGTCATGGAGTTCAAGCAGAAAATTCCCCAACCTATCAAACCAAGCATTTTGCTGTTGATTTAGACCAGCACATTGCCACCCGACAGTTGAATACACAAGCCCCTGAAGAATTAGACTTAACGACTCTGGAATTTAATTTACTCTCCACATTTCTTAGCTACCCTGGTCGAGTTTGGAGTCGTACCCAATTAATCGATAAGCTGTGGGGTAATGACTTTTTCGGTGATGAACGGGTCGTTGATACCCATATCAGAAGGTTACGTAAGAAAATTGAACCTGATGCGGCTAATCCGACATTTATTAAAACCGTAGTTGGGGTGGGTTATAAGTTTGAAGATGATAGTGTTTGAAGTCATAAGCTTATATAGAATTTAGTTGAGACTTAATTGAACGTAGCTTTCTTGAGCACGAGTCTAAAACAATACAGAGCAAAAAGTTGCTCTTAACTTATGACTGATACTTACAATCTACAACGCTTCATAGATGCCCAGGAAGCCATTTATGAAGAAGTTCTCAACCAATTGAAATTGGGAATAAAAAGTGGTCACTGGATATGGTACATATTTCCACAAGTTAGAGGTTTAGGTCGAAGTGGGACAGCACAAGAATTTGCAATTTCATCTTTAAAAGAGGCTGAAGCTTATCTAGAAAATTCTATTCTAGGAAGGAGGTTAAGTCAGTGTACTCAGCTTGTCCTCAATATAGAAAGTCTTACATATAGGGCAAATTTTCGGTTATCCTGACAACCTTAAATTTCGCTCTTCGATGACGCTATTTTTGCATGCCACAAAAGATAATAAGATCTTTAAGAATGCTCTTCTAAAATATTTTCAAGGTGAGCCTGACAATTTAACTTTAGATTTTTTGCAAGGTTTTTAGGTCATAAGGATGAATTGAATTTGATTTTTTAGCAAACTAAACACATCTAATTATTTTATGAATACTTAAATTACTCTTTACTCTTGTAGTACTCACAAAACTATGGATAGTCAACCAGCAACAAATAACAATCAAGAACCAAAAAATGTAATTGAAATTCTTAGAGAAGACTATGCCAGATTTCCTGAGAATCAGACTTTCGAGATCTACGCAGATGAAGTTTATTTTAAAGATCCTCTGAATGAGTTTCGTGGAGTAAAACGCTATCAAGACATGATTGGCTTTTTAGATACCTTCTTCAGCAATATTGAAATGGAGGTTCACGACATAAATTTAACAGGGGCAGTAATCAAAACCGAGTGGACGCTCAACATGACGTCCCCTTTACCTTGGCAACCCCGTTTATCAATTCCTGGCTGGAGTGAGCTGACGGTGAACGAACAGAATTTAATTAGCTCCCATATAGACTATTGGCAAATTTCTCCCTGGCAAGTTTTGAGTCAGAATTTCTTTTGGGGCAAAAAAGCGTCACAATAATAAACAGGTTAAGTAATGTAACTATATTTATTAATTTAGGATCTTAATTTTTTATGCGAGTAATTTTAATGACTGGCAAAGGGGGAGTGGGTAAAACTTCCGTTGCTGCTGCCACAGGTTTACGCTGTGCTGAGTTGGGCTATAAAACACTGGTATTAAGTACCGATCCTGCCCATTCTTTGGCAGATAGTTTTGATTTAGAATTGGGACACGACCCACAACAGGTGCGACCTAATCTTTGGGGTGCCGAACTCGATGCTCTAAGAGAGTTAGAAGGCAATTGGGGTTCAGTAAAGCGCTATATCACTCAGGTTCTTCAGGCTAGGGGTTTAGATGGAGTTCAAGCAGAAGAATTAGCAATCTTGCCAGGGATGGACGAAATCTTTGGTTTAGTCAGAATGAAACGTCACTATGACGAAGGGGACTTTGATATTTTAATTATCGATTCGGCACCCACAGGAACAGCATTAAGGCTTTTAAGCCTTCCAGAAGTTGGTGGCTGGTACATGAGACGTTTTTATAAGCCATTACAGGGAATGTCCGCTGCTTTACGTCCTCTGGTAGAACCATTTTTTAAACCCATTGCTGGCTTTTCTCTACCGGACAACGAGGTAATGGATGCTCCCTATGAGTTCTACGAACAAATTGAAGCCTTAGAAAAAGTTTTGACTGACAACACCAAGACTTCTGTACGCTTGGTAATGAATCCAGAGAAGATGGTAATTAAAGAATCTCTCCGCGCTCATGCCTATTTGAGTTTGTATAATGTTGCCACAGATTTAGTCATTGCTAACCGAGTTATCCCCAATGAAGTTAGCGATCCTTTCTTTGAACGCTGGAAAGCAAATCAAGATATCTACAAGCAAGAAATTTACGATAATTTTCATCCGTTGCCTGTCAAGGAAGCTCCCTTATTTCCGACTGAAATGTGCGGCATGGAAGCCCTAGAAAAGCTCAAAGAAATTTTGTACAAAGATGAAGATCCTACACAGGTTTACTACAAAGAAAGCACGATCAAAGTAATTCAAGAGCAAGGAAATTACAGCTTACAACTATATCTTCCAGGAATTCCCAAAGAGCAAATTCAGCTTAACAAAACTGGTGATGAGCTAAACGTCAGGATCGGCAATCATCGACGAAATCTAGTTCTGCCCCAAGCTTTGGCGGCATTAGAGCCTTCAGGAGCAAAGATGGAGGATGATTATCTCAAAATTAGCTTTAAAGATATGGCTAAAGTTTAGTTCTTTACTAGCTATTGGTGGGTAACTATTTTTCTGCCCAGATTTATTCTCCTGTTGAAAAGTTGTACCCACTATACAAATGATTACTAAAGCTATTAGAACACTAGAGATCTAGAGCTACTAATAATCAGATTGTGTTTAATTTCTTAATCTATCCAGAGGGGAGCAGGTCAAAATTGCTAGAACAAAATTACTATGAAACTGCAAGAGAATTATTGAGATAAGCACATCGATTATAGAGATTTTCCGCCAAATGAAACCAGTCGAGAATCTGCCTTGTTTTTCCTTCGTTATTGCTACTGTAAAAGCTCGACCATTTCCTCTGCCGTTTGAGTTGCTAAAGTAGGGTTTTGTCCACTTACCAAGCGATCGCTAACTACTACATGAGATTGAAAGTTATCCGCTTCAATGTAAGGTCATAACTTTTAG
>JBCDEP010000115.1:0-21107 GCA_039179675.1 Cyanobacteria bacterium P01_G01_bin.67 | reverse complement strand
GAAATCAATGCCTGACTCTCCATACTCTAAAGCTTGAGGCAATAACGACAGCTTTTTGCTGGTACTAGTATTTGCCTCAAGCTTTAGAGTATGGAGAGTCAGGCATTGATTTCTTAATTAACTGTCTTAGAGATTCTGATCTTGAATACAGGGCTAAAGCTTATAATCTTTTACAAAATGTGGAATCGGAAAAAGTAAAACAAGTGATCGCATCAGGGCTTTTATTAAACCCAGGAGATAAGATTTACAGCGTTTATCAAGCAGCAATATGGTTTACAGATCAATCATATTTACTATTTGACAGTGTTAATTATCTCTATGAACTTATTAAACAAGTTTATGGTCAAAAAAATTATGAAGAAGAACTGGAAGAATTAGCATGCGAAAGTCAAAGAGTATTTTGTTATCTTGATCAACAGGAAGCAAAACAAACAGCAGAGGATTCACATCGTAAATCAATTCTCAGGCATGGGATCGGTATTTGTGGGTTTTATTGGGAGAGAGAAAATCCTGATTTCGATCCTAAACAGTGGTGTATTGATAACGGTGTTCTTTATAAAACTAAATGGGATAATTTAGAAAGTTTCCGCATATTGTGGGAAATAGAAGGGCTGGTTCATAAATCTGAAGATACTACATTAATGGATAAATTTAAGAGAAGTAAATATATCTACCATTTAGATTTTGTCGATCAATGGCTTGAGGCAAATCAAGTAGAGTTTAGTTATCAACTTGATGATTGGGGTAGTTTAAACAGACTCTTGGAGTATTTAGAATTACCTGAAAATGTTGAATTATTGAGTAAATTTTGGAAAGATGGTGTCGGTCATTTTGCTTTTGTCAGAGAAGAATTTGTCCAACAAAAAGCATATGTCAGAATTGGCAAAAAAATTGATAGTAACTCAAGAGAGGAAAGTAATGCTTTAGTTGCTAAACCTAAAAACTATAAACAGCAAGCTAGTGATTTTTTAGTCAAAATTATTAACAGCCCACATTCTCAACCCAAGCATAAATTAAAAGCCTATGAGCTTTTGCCAGATTTTGATACCGATATCGCAAAACAAACTCTATCTCAAGGAATCGAACACATATCCATTGATTCTATTCTAGATATGGGTGAACTTATTGAACTTAATGCAATCAAATCAAGTTGGGACGGAAATCCCTTTTGATTCCAAATTTTAATTGATCATGGATTTAATAATATTAAAATGCTTAGCGTCTCTGTCTCCATATGTGATGGGATGAAAGTCATGGCGTGAGCTCGAAACTTAAAACATTAAGTAAAAGTACAAAGCTACAGAATACATATCGATTTAAATGAAAGGATTAAGTATTACTGCTATTGGTTTAAGAAGTTTTGGTGAGTGTATGGATATTTTTCATACTCTTAAATCACCTTTAGAATTAGATTATTTAGAATTAGCAATTGGAAGTAAATGTGAGCTTGATTCCCAATATCAAGATCTCCCTTTAATTCTCCATGACTCTTGTTTATACGATCGCTATTTACGCTGTAGGTTAGATCCTTTACAATCTAGAACTTGGAAACCTTACATTACATTTATCGCTAATCATAATGTCTTGGCAGTATCTCTACATCCACCCTTAAAAAGATACTGTAGCCAGCAAGAATTAGAAGCGGCAATGAACAGGTTGCAACAAACTTTACAGGTGCCTGTGTATCTCGAAGTCATGCCTTCTTCAGAGTATTGGTGTTCTAGCTTACAAAGCTTAATTGATTTTCCGTTATTGCTTGACGTATCACACGTCAATATCTGGCATCATGGTGATGAAAGTACCGCTCAAACTACATGTTTGCAGTTACTCAATTCTTTTACTGTAGGCGCAATTCATTTAAGCCATAATCGTGGCAAGGCTGATACTCACGATCTGATTCCCCGCAATGTTTGGTTCAGTGATTACATAGATGTATGGTGCGATCGCTATTTAGTCACTTATGAAAGTTTACCTGTTGATTATGCTTTTTATGAAAGACTAGATAAATGCCGCAAATTTGAGCTTTACAGCCAAGTGAAAATATAGGGTGTGATAAAAAAAATTAAATTTCTAGGTTGATGGCACTTTAATTACACTAGATACGTCAAGCTAATCGAACTCAGTAGTTATCCTCAGCATTTATTCAATGTATTTATACCAAACTAATAATGGACTGCGATCTCATTGAGATTGCTTTGAAGAGCAAAAATTAGATTTTTTAGTGAAGCGGCTGATTTGATTTTTAATATTTCCTGGCAAATTTCAAGTTAGAAGATACAATCGGCTATCCCTAGAATATTTTTAATGACTGCTAATAATCTAGTTATTTTTTTATGTCCAATTAATACACTAAGTATTAAATGTTTATCATCCACAAATTAATTAGAAATAAACTAATAGCCATAATCATGGGGTTTACTCTGGCTATTACTCATGGTAATTTGGTTCAGGCTCAAAGTGTCAATTCAAATAGTATCAATCTACATCAAATAGATAAATTAGATAGATTGATGATTGCTCAAGCATACAAAAAGCTTAATTTTGATCGCAGTTACTATCAAACATTATCAGATGCCGATTACTTTTATCGTCAGGGTAATCTCAATCAAGCTAAGTCAATTCAACAGCGGGTTAAGCCAGGATTCAATCCTCAAGCTATTGTTCCCCCTGCATTTGATGAGCCGATGCAGCTAGATCTTAGAGGTCAAGAATATTGGCAGACTGCTAAGGATGCCATTGAGGCAGATCCAGCAGAAGAATCTGCTATTACAGAGCAAATTTTTGAGCCTTTGCAAAGTCTAGTCAAAGATTACCCTGGGTTTATTCCTGGTCATATCTTGCTAGCAGACACTCACGATCTTTATGGGGAAGCAAAACCAGCACTGGCAACCATTGAAAAAGCCTCAGAAATGTATCCTGCACGGCAAGATCTTATCGATACTAAGATTGACTTATTGTTGCTTTATGGCAAACCGTTGGAAGCTTCGATTACTGCTAGAGAATTTGCTTATAACAACCCCAATCATGCTCAAAGTAAAGCCTACGCCCAAGCTGCCGATCAGCACTTCAAACAATACAAGAAAAAGCTCAACACTAAAATTACTACCTCAGGAATATTAGGTACTGTTGGTCAAATCGCCACAGGAAATAAAGTGGGTGCTTTAGAAATTGGTCAGGCATTGTTGGCGGGAGAAAAGGCAGCAGGGCAATCTTTCTCTCAACAGATTAAAACGCAATCAAAGATGGTTGATAGCGATAAACAGCTTAAATACCTCAATGATATTGGTCAAAGATTAGCTAAGTTGATGGGGCGTAATGAATTCGAGTATGAATTTAATATTGTTGAAGATCCTACACCTAATGCCTTTGCTCTACCTGGAGGCAAAATATTTTTCCACACAGGAATGCTGGAATTGATGGATTCCGAGGCGGAATTAGCAGGAGTATTAGCCCATGAAATCGCCCATTCAGTTCTATCCCATAGCTATAAACAGATCGGAGAAACGGCGCTTACGGGTACAGCCTCCAATCTCATCTCAAGTATGCTAGGAAAAGGTGTAGGAGTAGCTTCTAACGTAGGCGGAATACTTTTAAATCAAAAATTTAGCCGCGATAAAGAAAAACAATCAGATATTCTGGGATTACGAGTACTAGATGCTGCGGGATATTCAGCAGATGGTTTATACAACGTCATGGCTAAACTGAAAAAGCTGTCTGGAGGAGGTCCTTCTTTACTTTCTAGCCACCCTGCATCAGAAGAGAGAATGCGCTATCTAGAAGAATTAATTCAAACTAATGGTTACAATCGCTATGGCTATGAGGGAGTAGAAGCTTATCGTGCTGTATTTCCTCGATAGAAGCCGGTTTTCTAGTATCAGATAACGGTAGATTTTTAGGGGCGAATAATCATTTGTCCCTAAACACATTCAGCTTGACGAACTAGATATTGTTCACGATTAAATTCTTGTTGTTCTTCGGTCAACAACCCGTAATTATTAATAGGTGGACGCATATCCCATTGAGTTTCGGCAAACATCAACAAATTAGCGGTCATTACTAAGCCCGTCGCTAAAAACTGCCATCCATTACAGAAAGGTAAAATTGCGATACCCAAAAGATGAAAGAATCCTGCCAGGATAAATGCGCGCGATCGCAAGCCAAATCCTGTACAAAAATAACCTACTGCACTCAACCCAAGCCAAAGATGACACAGGTGCATCAAAATTGTTCCTGAACTAAGATAGAAACCCAAATCGGTAATAGCAACACCACCTAGCATAAGAGCAATCCAAGAATACAACATCCAGCGCAATTGCTCTACCCTGACCCAAAAATGAGTCAAAATCGTCATTCCCAGAGTACCTGCAACAGTTAAAACTGACCAAAAAACTGCCTGTGTGATCCAGTCAATGGGCGCAAACTGGGCTGTAAAAAAGATAACTGCCGTAATTAAACCCCAAACCACAAAAACCTGATCGATTCTGGTATAGATACTGTTCAATAGGGTTCTGTTGCTTATTTCTAGCTTTAATTCCAAAAGTCCTTGGCGATCTTGAAAATCTAATGCGTGTTGTTTGCGACGGATGATTGGCTCAGCAGAGTTAAACAGGGGCATTCTAAAAATGTAAAGAAGTAAGTTATGTAATTTTAAAGTTAATTTATATTTCTTAACAATTATAGATGCAAGTGAGGACAAATAACTCACCAAATTATTACGGTTTACCTCAGTATTGCTGCGTCATTAAATTAAATAAATCTATCTAAACTACAGCGATCGCTACCTGGTTACTTAATTTTCTTTGAATGCCATTAGATTTGGACTTTAATACACATAAAGCTTTTTCGTCTTGCGTATAGTCGCTATATGTTAAACAACCAGATGAGTAGCAGTCCATATAGTCCAACCATCCAGCAGCCACAACACCATCGTACAGGTAAATAGAATCATGTACATCCAGGGTTGAGAGAGGGGGCGAACATCAGTAGTATCGATACCAGTCTTCTCTGTGACCAGATTGACCATTTTGTTAAAGCCAGCTACTCTCATGGGCAATAGATACGCTTTTTCAGCAGTAGTTGATGTGAAGTAATAAACCAACCCACCTTGTCCTGTAGTACGCATTTTCAGATTATCGATTTCCTGCCAAGACAAAGACCAACCTTTACGGAAACCCGAGGGCACCCAGCTAGGATAGGCAACCTGTATTTTTTGATCGTCTAAAATTACTCTTTCACTAAGAGCCGCATGCAAAGCGATCGCGCCTAAGGCAATACCGATCCAGAGCAACCAAGATGGAACTGGAGCATCAGTAAAGTCGGCCAGAAAAGGTAAGGGTACTGTCAAACCAATATAAAGACTAGAAAGAGTAATACGGATGATAGGAGAAATTTTAAAAACGTTCATTTTGATTTTATTAATTGCACGGTGTTAACAAAGGTGGGCAAAAGTTCGATGATTAATGATCAATCAACTTAAAACTAGACGTTGTCCACGCTACAACTGATTACTATTGACTGTTGACTGTTAACTGTTAACTGAACTCCCTTGTCCCCAAAAGCCATTGTATTTAATAACTTCAATGTCCCCTAAAACTTTAGTTTGACAAGCAAGACGGCGATTTTGCGCGAGGGAATGGGGAGGCAGCGATCGCCTAGCTCGATCTTTCCAGTTGGGAAGAGAAACTGTGCCAATTATCTCGACAGCACAAGTTCCACAACTGCCAAGACCTCTACAGTTGATCATTTTTGATTGACCGTTGTGAAGATTAATGTCATGCTTCAATAAAACTTTGCGTAAGTTAGCACCATCCTCACAGGTAAAGGTTTTTCCTTGTACAGTTACGATAGGCATAATAAATTTCTACTTTATAGCAAATTATTTGTCTGTACATAACTTAACATTTGTTGACGGTTGCCAAAGTTGACTTCATGAATCAAAACCCAGTAATTCAGGTTTATGACACTACTCTCAGAGATGGCTCTCAGGGGGAAGGAATTTCCTTGTCATTAGATGACAAACTAAAAATTGCCCGACAGTTAGATGGCTTGGGCGTGCCTTTTATTGAAGGAGGATGGCCAGGAGCTAACCCTAAAGATGTTCAATTTTTCTGGCGATTAAAAGAAGAACCCCTGAAAAATTCCGAGATTGTCGCTTTTTGCTCCACTCGCCGTCCCAATATTGCCGCAGCAGACGACAAAATGCTTCAAGCGATCTTAGCGGCAGGCACTCATTGGGTAACTATCTTTGGTAAGTCTTGGGATTTGCACGTCAAAGAAACCCTCAAAACTAGTCTGGATGAGAATCTGGCAATGATCCGTGACACTATTGAATATTTAGGTAGTCAGGGTAGGAAAGTCGTTTATGATGCCGAGCATTGGTTTGATGGCTACAAGCAAAATCCTGATTATGCGATCGCCACTCTCAAAACAGCTTTAACAGCAGGAGCAGAATGGCTAGCCTTATGCGATACCAATGGTGGAACCCTACCCCATGAAGTGGCGCAAATTGTAACAGAAATTATTGACGCCTTGCCAGACGCCCAGGATAAACTAGGTATTCATACTCACAACGATGGGGGGACGGCAGTCGCCAATGCGATCGCTGCCGTGATGTCAGGAGCAACCATGATTCAAGGAACTATTAATGGTTACGGAGAACGATGCGGTAATGCTAATCTTTGTACCCTAATTCCCAATCTCCAGTTGAAGTTAGGCTATGATTGCTTAGGTCAGCAGGAACTTGGTCAATTAAGTCCCGTCAGTCGACTGATTAGTGAAATCGTCAATTTAGCACCTGATGAAAATGCTCCGTTTGTCGGTCGGTCGGCATTTGCTCACAAGGCAGGAGTTCACGTTTCCGCAGTGGAAAAAAACCCTCTAACTTACGAACATATACAGCCCGAACTGGTTGGTAATCAGCGTCGCATTGTGATTTCTGATCAGTCTGGGTTAAGTAATGTGCTGCATTACGCCGCAAAGTTTGGCATTAATCTCAGTAAACAAGATGTCACCTGCCGCCAGATTTTAGATAAGTTAAAAACACTAGAAAATGAAGGCTATCAATTTGAAGCAGCAGAGGCTAGTTTTGAATTATTGATGCGTTCAATCCTCGAACCAGGGAAGCAGCTCTTTCAGCTTAAGGGATTCCAAGTTCATTGCAATATCTGTCAAGAACAGGATAATCCTGCCAGTAAAGCTTTGGCAACGATTAAAGTAGAAGTAGATGGCAAAAATCTCTTGGAGGTGGCGGAAGGTAATGGTCCTGTAGCAGCCCTAGATAGTGCTTTACGCAAGGCTCTAGTGCGATTTTATCCTCAAATTGCTGAATTTTATTTAGCAGATTATAAAGTTCGGATTCTGGATGGTGGTGCAGGGACAGCAGCGAAAACTCGGGTCTTGGTGGAATCGAGTAATGGCATCAAACGTTGGACAACGGTGGGAGTATCTGCCAATATTTTAGACGCATCCTACCAAGCAGTGGTTGAAGGTATGGAATATGGTTTACTATTGCAAGCTCCCCAAAGAAATAGAACCAGAATCATTAATTAAATTATATAAATCTAGTAATCATTCATGACGACTCTTCCTCCCACAACCAGAAGTAGACTGCAAAAAATCCCCTTGGCGAATGTTGTTTGGGAGGGCGATCGCCGTCCCTTGGGAAATATGGCATCACATTTGGACGGGGTGAAGGATGCTAATGAAGAATGTATTATCTGGGTAGATGGCTCTGAGGGGGCAGTCCGAGCAATGGATGTCGTCGCCAAAGAAATGGGTCTCGAAGCAGTGGTAAGAACTCTCCTGCGGGCAATTGAATCTCCTCATCATCCCTCTCCACCGAATCGTCCGCAAAAGATTGTGGTGCGAGATCGTGAAATCCAGTTTTTTTTACGGGGAGTTTTACAAGAGCTAGACATTAATATTGAGTATTCACCCCAATTACCGTTGATTGATCGTCTTTTTGAGGGTTTTGCCGTTATGGATGATGCTCAACCCTCCCCACTTCCTGCTCTTTACGAAGATGCTATCACAGAAGTAGCCAGCCAGATTTGGCATCATGCACCTTGGGAACTGCTGGCAGATAGCGATATTCTGCAAGTGGAATTAAAAGATTGTGAAATTAATCAGGTTTACCTTTGTGTGATGGGAATGATGTCGGCAGAATATGGCGTTTTGATCTATCGCTCCCTAGAATCACTGCAACAGTTTAGAGCGGCAGCTTTAGGCGAAAATCAATCAGCAGCAGAGTTGGAACAAGCATTTTTAGCTCAGGATTGCTGGTTTCTTAATTATGAAGAAACTACAGATGACGATGTTGCAGACGCAGCAAACATTGAACCTTTTTTTGGAAGTCTACATCCTTTTGAAGGGATGCGTCATTCCCTGGATGAAGCGGAAACCAAAATTGTCTATGCCACTTTGGAGTCTCTACTCCGTTTTTATACTCGCAATCGCTCTGCACTGTCGCAAGAACCCATTGAGACTCTATCAAAGTCTTATCGGATCACTCTCCCCAAATTAGACGATGCTAAGCAAACCATCTCTACTAAGGTTTCCACCCTGCCAGAGCTAACCGCAGAGCTATTAGATATGGGGCAAAGCGATCGCGCTGGCTCTCTTGCCGAAGCCGTCGACATTCCAATTCAGGAAGATTTAATCCCCAATGGTTCCCTAATTAGTCTAGCGAGCATCCCTCAGGAATTGATCCAACAACTGCAACATCAACCAAAAACCTATTGCCAATCAGCTACAGTTTCTCATCAAGCAACAGAAATACCAACTATTTTTATTCAAACTACTCGCCCTAAAGCTCAAGATCTAATCAGCAGAATTCGGAACGCAGGGGGGTTAAAAGCAGTGTGCTTCAATCCTGGTCACGACCCTTTTAGTGGGGAAGTTTATGACTTGGGTATGTTACAAACTAAAGATGATGAGCTATATATCTTTGCTGAGTATTCCCAAGACGTGGTGCAGCAAGCCAAAGCGTTGGAAAAATGGCACCAACGCTGTAAAAAAACTCACGGTTACTGTAGCTTAGTGATTGCAATGGGAGCCACTGGGGCAAATCGCGGCAGTCCCAGAGCTAAAGATATGCTGGCTTTGTTTGAAGTCAAATCAATTAACGGTGCCGAATTAGGCATGGGGGTTTTGCAGTTAATGCCCAGCTTTGATTTTTCGCAAGATCCAAATATTTAGCTGGCAAAAGTACTGCTTAAACCGAGATCGTTACAATTAGCCATAGTGCAATTTAGCACTCTATATTGCCGCTCATTGGGAGTACTAATTCCCCCTCTTTTTTTAATAAAAAATGGCTACTGAATATTTTTGGAATCTGATCTCACTAATCAATTCAAACTGTGCTATTGTGTTAGGTGGTTGAAAGCCAACGGGATGTAGCGCAGCTTGGTAGCGCGCCTGCTTTGGGAGCAGGATGTCGCAGGTTCAAATCCTGTCATCCCGATATCTTATGCACTGTTAGTTTTAAGCTTCTTCTTAATTTAAACCGCTAACATAATAATTGGTTCTGCGGTTAGAATTTGGCAACAATATTTTGATTTACGCCATTATGCTGCTAAGGGATTAAGTAATTCGTACCCCATAATTTTTAGCACTATTACAATCCAGAAGAAAAATCGTCCACTAGTAGCTGTTTGAGAATTACATTAAAGGTAACATTATGGCTGAATTTGCTTAATAAAATTACTTTTGTATAATGAGCGGAAATACTGATTTATTTTTCTATGACCTTGAAACATCTGATTCATAAAGCTTTGAGAATAAGTTAAGCGGCATCATACATCAATCAGTTACCAGGTAATTTACAGTTTTTTTATACACAATAAACAAGAAAAAGAGGCAAATAATAATGATAAAACCATTAATCCGTTGGAGTATGACTTTAGGAGTTGCTGGAGCAACTTTTTTGGGCTGGGGAGCAATTGAAAATTTAATTGCGATCGCTTTACCAGAGGAAGACGTTCTAGAAAAACTCGATCCTGTCCCCGTATTTACGATCGCCGATGAACAAGGTGCCCCTCTAGTCGCATCAGGGGAAGATCAGGCTAAAGTTGCTGGAGTTTTTATCTCTCAAGATGATGCCAACGAATTTGTGAATCAGCTCAAAACTGAAAATCCTGAACTAGCGGAAAAAGTTAGAGTGGTACCAGTATCATTGGGAGAAGTCTATAAGCTGGCGGAATCAGCTCAGGGTCAAGAAAATGCTCTGAATTTTGCCTATGTTCCCGAAGAAGAAGCCGTCAATTCAGCTAAAACCATTGGGGAAGCAAATCAGCAACCATACCAGGGTGGAGTCCCTTTATTTGTTGCCAGAGGTGGTGAGGGAAAAGGATATCTAACATTTGAAAGAGATTCCAAGCAGGTTATTCCTTTCTTCTTTGACAAATCACAACTTGAGGAGATGGTGGCTAGATTCAAAGAACAAGAGCCAGAAGTAGCTGCCAGTGTCGATATCGAGGTTCATCCTTTAGAAGGAGTTATTGAAACTCTAGAAACAAGTTCCGATGAAATCCTCGAAAAAATTGTCTTGGTTCCCTCAACTGAATCAATTCAATTCCTGCAAAACGTGTCTGCACCAGCCGCAGGAGAAGGACAAACTTTGCCTCAAGCAAATCCTGAAGCCGCTCCTGAAGAAACACCTGAAAAATAAAATAATTGAAGTTACATCATATTTCTGGCAAGGATTTATATTGTTGGTATCAACATGTAATTAAAGTAGCGATCGCTAACAATATTCCTGCTGATGAGGTTAATTGGTTACTGCAAACTGCTACTAGCTTGAGTAACCTTGACCTTCGACTGAAAACATTTGCCAGTGAATCACAAATAACAAGCACCAAATCGCTGTCAGAGTTAACTAAACTATGGCAGCAGCGTCTTCAACAGCGTCTACCAGTTCAGTATTTACTGGAGACTGTCTTTTGGAGACGTTTTCAGTTGAAAGTTACCCCTGCCGTCTTAATTCCTCGTCCAGAGACGGAATTGATGATTGATATCGCTCAAGAGCATCATCGAATCAATGACTTTCAGCAAAATTGGGTTGATATGGGGACTGGAAGTGGTGCGATCGCTCTCGGTTTAGCGGATACTTTTCCTCAAGCACTGGTTCATGCTGTAGATCTGAGTACTGATGCTTTGAAAATCGCTCAAGAAAATGCTGCCAGTTACCAACAGAACATCCACTTTTATCAAGGTAGTTGGTGGAATCCCTTAGAATCATTTAAAGGCAAGCTCGCAGGGATGCTATCTAATCCTCCGTATATTCCTTCAAACCGGATTAAGGAGTTGCAGCCAGAGGTGGTTAATCATGAGCCTCGTATGGCGTTAGATGGTGGAGAAGATGGCTTAGATGATGTTCGATATTTAGTTGAAACCGCTCCTCAATATTTAGTTTCTGATGGCATATGGCTAGTAGAGTTAATGACAGGTCAAGCTGAGACAGTGGTTGAACTATTAAGACAGCAGGGAGAATATTATGATATAAGAATATTTGCCGATCTTAATGGCATTGAACGTTTTGTCTTAGCTTACAAAAGATAAGCTAAAAGCTAATAAATTTAAACCAAACTCATTCAGAATAAGGGTATGGTACTAGTTTCTCAGACAGAGTTAGTGGTAGGAGCGATCGCAGGAAAGGTAGTTAGTTTTCCGACTGACACTGTACCCGCTTTGGCAGTTAAGCCAGAGTTAGGAGATGCTATTTATCAACTAAAACAACGTCCCTATCACAAGCCATTGATTTTATTAGGGTCATCAATTGATGACTTACTGCCCTATGTTGCTTACGATAGTTCAGAGCTAGCAGCTTGGCAAGATTTGATTAGTCTTCATTTACCAGGGGCACTTACTTTGGTCTTACCCGCTTCGTCCAAAGTGCCGACTGCCATCAATAATACCGATGCTGATACGGTGGGAATTCGCGTGCCAGATTGTTCCCTCGCCTTAGCTATACTCAAGCAAACGGGGGTTTTGGCTACCAGCAGTGCCAATCTCTCAGGACAAGACACTTTGGTAACTATGAATGCCATTGAAACTGCTTTTCCTTCTGTTTTAATCTTAGAAGATGATAATCTACCAAACAATAGTCCCATCGGTAGTGGACTACCCTCAACAGTAGTTGGTTGGCAAAATCAAACTTGGCATGTTCTACGGCAGGGAAGCGTCAAAATTTAGCAATAATAATTGTCTTGAGGGATTATAGTTAAGTAATTTTAAAATAATATCTCTAGTTCGTTCTGAATTACTGAAGCTGAGGATCAGTCGTTACAATAAGGGCAGTTGTTTAAATCGAATTATTCAGATAGAAACTCGCAGTTACTAGGTCTAAAAATACTAGGCTTGACCTGAAGCTCTATCTTCTAAAACTATGAATGAAATTGATGAGCTAAAAGAGGAACTTAAACAGGCACAGCTTGCTTATCAAATGGCAGCACAAATGAGCCAATTTAAGGCAGGTTTTTTAGCTAGAACCTCTCATGAATTGCGATCGCCCCTCAGCAGCATGATCGGGTTGCATCAGTTAATTTTGTCAGATCTCTGTGAAAGTCCCGAAGAACAAAAAGAGTTTATTGCCCAAGCCTATCATTCAGCATTAAAGCTAATGAAGTTAATTGATGAAATTGTGGCGGTATCGAAAACAGAATATGGTAGCAATAGTCTTTACTTAGAATCTCTGGAATTAGGAAGTATTTTTACTGAAATAGAACGCCTAACACATCTTCAGGCTGCAAACCGCAACCTGCGGCTCGAAATTGTCAATCTTGAACCTGAAATCCGTGTTTTTGCTGATCGCTCTCGGCTGATTCAGCTCATATTCAACTTGATTGATAGTGGTATTTCTTTGATGAAAACGGGACAGATCAAAATGTCCACCACCGAAGTTACGGCAGATACAGTCAAGATGGAAATTGATTTTGAGTGTCCGACTGCTTTATGGCAAGAATCAATGGGGTCGGAGTCTGATTTTAATCAGCATAATTTGACGGAAATTCGGGAGTTGTTACAAGAAATTAGTTTGTCAGCTAATATGAAGTTGCTAATGTCTCAAACTTTACTGGAAACGATGGGTGGCACTCTAGAATTAATCAATCTTTCGGGAGTCAATTCTCAACAACCTTTAACTCGTATTATTTTGACTTGCAAAAGAGCCTAATAGTTTGCATAAAGAGTAATTAATATCAAAATTAACAACAAAGCAAAAATGCCAATCAAGTCGCAAATAACCATTGGCATTTTAATTTAAACTTATCAACATTTTAAATTAGCTTAACTCAAAAATTGTCAAATTAAATCCATCAATTTTAGATTCAATTTACTGAAAAGCTAATTAGCATTGCGGATGACTTTCATGAGAGCATTCTTGTTCCCAACATCTTTTAAACAAAGTAATTTGGTATAAATACCAAAAATGCCTCATATTCCAGACTGAATATTGATGACCTAGCTGCTGATTGAAATATTGCCAAATCAAATTTGTAGTCAGTTTTATTTTTCTGCCCATCGACCAAATGTCCTTTATTAATAATTAAAAAGTTGTTTTTAAGTGGAAAGACGATCAAATCTTCTCGATCGCGTCTAATCGACTTGATAAATTGCTTCCTATTATTAATTTGCCCAATTAAATCTGATTCCCCTTGCTCGGAAATGCCTAAAATTTATACTTTAAAGACAAAATGTTAAGTATTCTTACCAATTGTCAAATAGAAATAAATCTGTATAGTTAAGCTATGCTTCGTGTAATATCCAGAGTGATCCGACCACTAAAGTCAGGAATAGGTGCCGCAGGCTTTGATAATTTAACCCGCACTTGATTGACTTTATCCAAGGTTAATAACTTATCTGCGATCGCACTAACTAATTTTTCTACCAAATCAAACTTAGCTGTGGTAATTTGCTCTTTGACAACGGCGATCGCTTCTCGATAGTCTATAGTATCGGTAATATCGTCACTTATTCCCGCAGCAGTTAGGTCAACCCACAAAGTAAGGTCAACTTCAAACCATTGTCCTAATACCCTCTCTTCAGGTAAATATCCGACATATCCATAGGCGCGAATACCGCTGACTTGAATTGAATCCATTGTTATTGCTGACTATATAATTCCGCTTGTTATTATCTCCTTTGATGGGACAGGACGAAAGCGATCGTAAAATTGCAATTTTAGATATTTCAACGATTTAAATACGAATAACTAACAAAGGGATTGCCCGCATGTACTAATGACTAACTATAATTCTTAAACTGAAGCCAAATAAAATACTTCGCAACTTTGTAACTACTTCACATAATATCTGTTTTTCTCAGCATAAATAAAAAGTCTATAAAGTGGAATCTAAATTATCGACGAGGAATTTGGCTGATGTTATTAATAAGAAAGCATCACTAATGTCTGTTTAATAATTTCAAATAATACTTATTGATCTCACTTTTGCTAGGTAATATTTTTTTGCCTAGTTCAGTTTTGCTGCGCCTTTAATTATTATGACTATTTATTTAATCTATATAAAATTATGACTACTGATAACATTTTTGGTAAAGATATCCTCAGCGGAGATTTAAACACGAGCCTTGTTCCCGAATTAGGGCAAGAAGATATATCTCTCAATCTCACGCCACAAGAAAGTAGTTTTGTCGATCCTTTAAATCAGGAATTATCATTAACCGAACCAGAAAGAGTTATCGATAATTTTGAAAGTGATATTGATCAGAATTCACCATCTAATGATTTTGCTTTAAATAATAATATTACTCTAGCCAATATTGATCCATTAATTGGTGGAGAGGTTCAAGAATTTCAGGTAAATCAAATAGATGTCAATGATACTTCCTTTGCCCCACCTCAAAGTCAACTTACATTTCAAGGCGGTTTTGGTGATTATGATGGTGGTGATGATGTCACTTTAGAAATTGAAGATACTGATGGCAATGTTGTTGAGACTTTCAAGCTTAATGGTGAAGGACAAGCAACCCTATATCGCGATGAAGAATATCAGTATGTTTTCTTTTCAGATGTAGATGAAACTACTAAAGTTGAGATTGATTCGACAAGCAATATCAAGTTTGGTGATTATGTTGGTGATTCTTTAAAAATAGAAACCACTGGCAGTATTGAAGGTGGCGATATTGTTCTTAGTGAGCCTGATGAAACTGGATTAGATTTAAAATCGGGAGTAGAAGAAACTGGAATAAACAATATTTATACAAATAAGTATCAAATCACTGACTTAGGAGGTAGTTTTGAGAGTATTCATCCTACTGATATTAATAATTTAGGTCAGGCAGTTGGTTTCATTCAAAATGATGGTACATCTAAAGCATTTTTTTATGACGATGAATCTGGTTTTGAGGTTTTAGACAGATATGCTCATTCAAGAATACTTGGTATAAATGATTCAGGAGATGTTATAGGGCGGTATTTAAACGAAAAAAAATATTCGACTACGATTTATGATCAAAGACCTTTCTACACTCAAGAGGGAGAATATATTGAGCCGTTAGCGGGTAGTGTTCCGTATAGTTTTGATAATCTTGTAGATATTAATAATTCTGGAGTTGTCGCTGGTTTCGGTCAAATTAAAAAGACTTACAATAACTTCAGATATGACGATAGCATCATTTACGATGGAAATACGAGAAATAGGCTTTTTATCGATGGTGAAAATACGGCAACGGCTATTAACGATCTTGGTCATGTTGTAGGCTTCAGTTATGAAGCTCAACAATCTTTTATATATAAAGATGAAACAGTTTCCTGGATAGAAAAATCACCAGAACATATTCGTAATTGGGCGCGTGATATCAACAATTCAGGACAAATTGTAGGAGCTGTTAGTGAAAGGATAGGCACCAACTCTATTCATAAAGTATTTATTTATAGTGATGGAGTGATGCAAATTATAGACAAAAATGCTGGTACTGCTGGCATTGTAAAAAACAATGACCATAATCAGATTATTTTTTCTACTGCATATACCTCTAGTGAAGGTCAAAAACCTTATATTTACCAGAATGGTGAATTAACTAACTTAAATGATTTGATCGATCCTGAATTTAGGAATGCAGGTTGGTATTTTAAATCTGCTCTTGAAATTAATAATAAAGGTCAAATTATAGGTCAAGCTTCGTTTCGGGGTGAAAATCGGGGAGTCATTCTCAGTCCGCCTCCAGTTTCAAACTATATAAAAGTCGGCAACATCACTACATTTGGCGATACTGTTATATTACAAGGAAATGAAATAACCCTCACTGGAGAAGCAATTACAACCCAGGGTGGTGAGATTACCTTTGATGGTGCTACTACAGTTGATGGCAATTTAATTATTGATTCTTCTGTAACTGAGGATGAAGTAATTACCGATGGCGGAGATATTACTTTCACTAATACCCTTGATGCAGCTAGTGCAGGAAGTGGGAATCTAAGATTTAAGGCTGGGACAGGTAATATTCTCTTTAGCGAGACAGTTGGTGGTGAAGCTGCTTTCAAAAGGATTAATGTCGTTGATGCTGATATTGTAACTGCCAATGCCGATATTTTTAGCGACCAGTTAGTCAGAATTAATGCCACGAGAGATATTGTTACTCAAAACATTACGGCGGAAAATGGCAGAGTTGTTATTTCTAGTGAGGAGAAATCAATTTCAGCACTAGACATTACCAGTGGCAATGAGGAGAAGGATAATATAGTTCTTGAAGCTGGAGATAGTGTAACCGTTAAAAATCTTTTGGCAAATGAATTAGGTATTGTCAGAATTGCTTCGGGGACAATTTTAGAACAAGACGAAGCAGCTAGCGTAGCTGGTGATATTACGACTGAAAGTATTACTGGTAAACGTATTAGGGTTGAAAGCACTGGCAATTTTACCGCTACAGGGGATGCCTTTGCTTACGACGGTAATATTGTGGTTGATGCAAAGCTTGATATTATTGCTGAAAATATTACGGCGATAAACGGCAATGTCAGATTAATCAGTGAGGAAAAGTCCGTTACTGCTCAAGATATTACTAGCGGTAGCGAAACTGAGGGTGGCAATATTATCTTTGAATCCAAAGAGGGAGTTACAACTGCTAATCTCAATGCTGGTGAATTAGGTGCAGTTAGAATTACCTCAGGCGAGATAGTCGAAAATGACACTGAGACATTAGAAGACGATACTGTCCTGGTTGGTGATATTTCTACTGAAAGCATTACAGGAAAAGTAGTTCGGGCTGTAGGTACTGGTAGCTTTACCGCTACGGGAGATATTACGGCTCATGATGGCAGAATTACTGTAGCAGTCACAAATGATGTCAATACTAAAAGTATCAATTCCCTCGCTAAGTCAATTAATTTGATTAGTACAGACGGTGCTGTCACAGTTGATGGAGATCTCAATTCGGAAAAGGGTGGTGTTGCGATTCATGCTGCTGATGATATTACAACTCAGAAGATTCGTTCTTTTAATGGTGCTGTTGCCTTAAGTAGCTATAACGGCGAAATTACGGTAGAAGATGATATTAATACCGTTAGAGGTGGTGTAACAATTGCAGCTAAAGAGGGAGTTGAAGTTGCCAGGATCACTACAGGAGTAGGAGAAGTCAATATTGGTAGTGGTGGCGACATCATAGCTAACGGGAATATTTCAACTAATGTAGGCTACGTAAATCTCAAAGCTGGTGGTCGTCTTGATGTTCAACGCGTAACTACCAACGATGGTTATGTCAGTCTCGGAGCAGATAGCAATGTAGAAGTTCAAAGCTTGGCTACCAACAGTGGCGCGATTAATTTAGTTAGTGCTACTGGTAGCGTTGCTGTGGCAGGAAGTATTGATACAGCGGGTAGCTATGTGGCTATCGAAGCTGCTTTAGAAATTATTGCCTCGGCAATTGAAGCTAATGGTGGCGGTATCAATCTAGTTGCTAACTCTGATTTTGGTGGTATTGGTTTAATCGCCACTAACCCTGACACGGTAACCGATGTCAACGCTGGTGTAATTGAAAGTATTGAGGATCTTTCCCCCGAACAAGTAGGAGCATTCTCAGAGATAATTAGCAATGCCCTTTACCATACACGCCCCGTCGGTGAGTTTTTAATGGGAGCTTTGTATGGAACAGCCGCTAACAATTTGGGCGAAGCTTTTGAGATTGGACAGTTTTTACTTCCTTTTAAACTAAGCGAACGAGATAGAAGATATTGGCGAATCGTAATTGATAATAAATCTACAGCTTTCAAACTAGGGATTGAAGTAGCTAATGCAGGATCGATTGTTCAGGGAATCATCGAAATTGTTTCGGGCGGAGGAACTTTCTTAGGGGGTGCTGCGTTATGTACAGTCGGTGCAGGGGCTACTTTTGGCATCAGTTGTGCTGCTGGCGCACCTGCGATGGTAACTGGTGCAGCAGTTTTGGTACATGGAAGTTCATTAATCAAGAATGCTATCGAAAATGATACTGATGCCAATTTGATTGATGATTTGCTTGCTCCTCAGAAGATGGCGAGTACTGGTGGGGCAAATGGTGCTGATGGTTTGGCTAAAAAAATAGGTGTTAGCCCAGATAGAGTAGATAGAGTAGAGAATGCTTTAGAAGTTCTTGGCTCGAAAAAGATTGAACAACTAGAAGGTAGATTAAACTTCAAGGAAACTCGTTTCCAAAGAGATGCATCAGGTCAACTTGTACCCACTGAGCAAGATGTCAAGCTGCTAAATCGTGTATTAGATAAAAGCAAAGAGCTTATCTTTAACGTATCAAAAGCCTTTGATTTTGTAGACAATGAGGCTAAAGGCATTAAGGACATCGATGGCATTAATGATATTAGAGCAACCATACGTCAAAATAGAGTTAGGGATAATCAGACCCAGCTCATCAACGATACAGAGCTTAATACTGCTCTGAAAGAACATAATGATTTCTTTGCACAATATGATGACAGAGTCTCTGGAGCATACGCAAATCGCTTTGGCAGAGCAAGTTCTAGTTCATCTGATCTAGATTCTCTTCAAGGTCAAGGAGAAATTACCGCAGCGAAAGATATTCTTAACGGAGATACCATAATTGGTAACATTGACGAACTGCGTGGAATTCCTGATAAAAGTATAACGTTAGATACGAAAAATCCTGACTATTCAGTTATCAACAATGGTGTTTTGACACGTTTAGCTGAGATTAAGACACCTGATGGCAATATTACTGCTAAAAACACTTTCAATAAAAATATAAAAAGAAATCTAAATGGAGCAGTTGAGCAAATTGTGGTTCGAGCTTCTGCTGACGATCCAACTGATAAAGCTTTTATTAGACTTGATTATCGGCAGGCACAAGGGATTACGGATCAAAGCAGAAATTGGGTCTTTGGAAAAATAAGAGATCGATTAAAGGTGAAGATAGAAATAGATAATATTGAAGCAAAAGGAATTGATGTAGTAGAGCTAGTTGAGGTTTTTTATAATGACACAAACGGAGTTCAAAAGTTAGAAATAAAGGTGGAAAATGGAGTACCTAACCTATTAAATTAAATTAATATGAATACAAAGCACAATCAAATCGATAAAGATCTACCTGTAGTTGAACCAGTACTTGATACTTGGGGAGGTAAAGAGAATGCTGGTAACTGGGGATTAGATGGAAAATTTGAATGGGAAGATTTTTCAATAGAAAAAATTAATGCTTGGTATGCAGACAGCTTAATTAAAACCCTTGAAGCTTTTACTTATCTCGCAAGAATATGGGAAGTCGTATTAGTTAATGACGGGACATCACGAGGAGATATTGGGGGGATCTTTAAACTCGAATCTTATGACTCTTATGAAAAATATATTGAAAATATATTAAAGAGAATAAGGGAACATCCTGTTCCCATATATGAAATTTGGCTTAAAGTAGATATGTTTGTTTATGTGAAAACAGTAATATCTCCAGAAACAAATCGATTTTGGATTAGAGATCTAGGTAAATTTTGTATTAGCGTAGATCAAGAGGATGAAGACAGTTATCTTTACCTAGATATAGAAAATACTCTTTTTCGTCCGATGGATTATCGTTTTGACAAAAATAATACTGAACTGTTCAACCTCAATCAACCATTGCTCGAAGAAGCATTGAAAAACTGGTAAAAAAAATTTGATGCAGAAATAGAAGTTGATGGGTTACCTGGGATATATAAATATGGATACTTGCCAGAAGACCAATGGTAATTAAAAATACCAGTTTAATTTCAAACAACTAATTTAAAATTTTTTGTCCCTTGTTGTTATTAAAAACAGCAGGGGATTTTTTTCAACATAACGAATCATTAATTATACAAAGAGGAATATTGACTATTTCTTGCTGGGGCAGTCGAATTTGTAGAGGTTTTATATAAAGACCCGCAGAATCAAGTTCAAAAGCTACTTATGCGAGTAAATAATGGAGTCGTGGGTTTGATGTAATGATTTAAAATTCAATTAAATAATATATACAAAAATGCAAAACTATAGTTTGTCAAATGAAACACCATTGTGTGATACTTGGGGAGTAAAGAAAAGCGCAGTTTCTTGGGATCTTATATTAGAATTTGACTATAATAATAAATCAATTCAAGAACATAATAATTGGTATGCAGAAACATTAAGGAAGACTTTAGAAGTTTTTTCTTCGATAGCTAAAGCTTATGCAATATCTTTTGGAACGTCTATATATAATATTCAAAATCAGCATGAGGTAATCAGTTTAATCAGGCAGGAAAATCAATCTTATAATAATTACATAAAAACTGCTTTTGAAGCAATAAAACAATATTCTATCGACATTGATTCTATTAGTATAGGATTCGATTTCTTTGTTTATGTTCGTACCGAAAAGTCTTTTCCAAAACCAACTCGTATCTGGATCAGAGAATTTGGAAAATCAAATGATTTAGGCGGTATGATGATGGAGCTAAGTATTGAAGATGAAGCAGCGGGAATTCTATTTTCTATGAATCATACGCTTTTTTATCCTTTTTCTTATCAAGGTGGGGTAGACAATACTGAACTTTTTGAATTAAATCAACCATTGTTAGAAGAAGCACTAAGAAATTGGGAAAAGAAATTTGATGCAGAAATAGAGGTTGATGGGTTACCTGGAATATATAAATATGG
>JBCDEP010000151.1:0-15502 GCA_039179675.1 Cyanobacteria bacterium P01_G01_bin.67 | reverse complement strand
TTCTTCTTTGGACAACTGGTTCAGTTTTGCTCGGTTTCGCTGTAGAGTTTTTTGCCTCATCTTAACTTCTACATTACCTAATATTGCTCTCTTTCTTCAACCTTCACCTGAATCCTTACTTTGTATGTTTTTATCCCGTCTCTTTGGTCTTGTGTCTTTATAGTAAAATTCATTCTTTCTAAGCAATCAGAAAGATAAGTCTCTGCATCGCATTTGCGTTTGTCTTTTTTCTTAGGTAGAGTTGCCCAAAGATGAACAAATTTTTGCAGATACTTTGATGCATCGACACCTGAAGCATATTCACATTTTACTGACTCTTCGATTTGAGCACGATTCATAACCAATACAAACACAATATTTTTCACGGAATATAAATGTTTGATATTTTCCAATATCGCCAGTGCAAATGGAGGCTTACATCGATCTAGTTCATCAATAATAAATACTAGAGGTTGATTGCTACTGGTACTAGCTGCAAGATGATCTAAATATTCTTTAAACTCTTTTAGATTTTGTTTGTCTTGTTTGGTATTTTCCAATCTTTTGCGGACATAAGAATCTACTAAATCAGATGCCTCTTTAGAAACATCTTTAATAGTATTGGTATCTTCAAAGACTGTTTCATCTAAAACTCCAGCAGTTACGGTTTTAATCCCAATTCTCAAGCCGACTCTACCTAAAGTTTTTAAAGCTGAAACTGTTTTTTCCTTGAATTGAGACTTTTCTTGATCATCATCAATAATACTGTAGATTTCCGCTGCGATCGCTAAAAAGGAATCTTCTTGGTAATCGTTTTCAAATGCATCGAAATATATACTTTGTATTTCCTCTTGGGCTAGCATTCCTCTCCACATTTTGATAAATGTAGTCTTGCCTTCTCCCCAAGGTGCATCAATTGCTAGTACTAACTCATCATTGATATTTTCAATAATATTAAGTAGATTTTTGCCAAACCTCTCTCTTTTAAAAATATCTTTATCGGCAGAAAATCCCTCATCAGGAGCAATTTCAAGTGGAGGAACAGTTAACTTCATCTTGAGTTTGAGGTATTGTATTAATCCCTATTCTATGTAGATTGTCTCAATTGTCCATTTGCTCCTGTAAATAAGTCTGCAACAGCCCATCAAGCTTATCTTCAGGACAACATTCAATCAAAGCTTCAAAAGCTTCATATAGCTTGGCTGCACTGTCTCCCAGCATGGGAGTCAACCCCCAGACGTCTTCTACCCATTCTTTAGGTGCTTGGTCATCAAAGATCAATCGCTCCAGTAGTTGTTTGGCTTCAGTTTTATCAAGAGACATAATTATTACTTCTTAGATTAACAATCTTTTATTATTAAGCATTAACCGTTGATAAGCTTAGAAAATATCTTTCACTAAGTTTGAGCAATGCTGGATACTCTAAATTGGTCTAATCCTTGGGCGATCGCCTTAACTTTAAATACCATTCTCCTTATAATCGCTTTTATCAGTCCGAAAAAGCTCTTGACTCCCGTTGGCTATTTAAATGCTGTGATTTTGGGAGTTTTAGTTTGGGGTACATTAGGCTGGCGTGGCTATTTAATTGTGATGCTGTTTTTCTTATTAGGTTCGGCGTTAACCTTTGTCGGCATCGAACAGAAAGAAGCAGAAGGTATTGCTGAAGAACGTTCTGGGATGAGGGGAGCAGGTAATGTTTGGGGATCGGCATTAGCCGCAACAATTTGTGCGATCGCAACTATATTCTTGGCTTCCCCCATTAAAGAGTTGTTTGTTCTGGGTTATGTCGCTAGTTTTTGCACCAAGCTGTCTGATACAACTGCTAGTGAAGTAGGAAAAGCTTACGGTAAAACAACTTATCTAATTACCAATCTTAAACCTGTTCCGAGAGGTACCGAAGGTGCAGTAAGTTTGGAAGGAACCTTGGCAGGAGCATTTGCTTCAGTAGTATTAGCTGTCATTGCCTGGGTAATTGGCTTAATTAGTGCGATAGGTATTATCTGGTGCGTAATTGCTGCCTTCATCGCTACTACTATTGAAAGTTTAATTGGTGCTACTCTCGAATCTCGTCTTCCTTGGTTAACTAATGATCTAGTTAATTTTATTAATACCGTTATTGGTGCGATCGCGGCGATCGCGCTTGCGTTTATCTCAACAAGTTGATTCAGGTCATAATTAATTCTAGTTGTTTCAGGTTGCGGCGTTCGCTTCAAAGATTATCATCATAGATTGAGAATAATTTTGTCAAAGAGGCGATCGCCGAGGAAATTTCTCATCAAAACTAAAAGTTTGGCATATTTACCAGCAACATAGCGAGTTTTAGGTTTTTTAGCCTTGATAGCTTGAGATACAACTTTGGCAATCACAGATAGACAGTCAAACCATCCTCAATTAATTGAAGATGCTCCAGTTACTAACGCCACCTTTTGAGTATTCATTAATTAGCAAAATATAGTTTTAGACAACTGTTCATTGTTATGGGAAGCGGTATTTTTTAGAGTCATTGTCCATTGCTGATACAAGTTGGGACGGCGATCGCAACTATAGTAATTAAGATTTAAGGTAAGCTAATTTTGTAATCTTAGCTTGAGAGTAGTCGGATTAAATTAAACTGAAAGATCGCTTTTTATTTATTCGACAATTCTTTTAATATCCTTATCGCTGATAACATCAATTTTTCATTAATTGTAAAGCGATCGCTTTGAGAATAATCCTGGGAAAATATTGAATAACGTTTCCGTGAAATATTAATTTCTTTCCCCAGGTTGATCCCAGTCTCCTTGATATTGGGTCAAGCCATCTAAGGAGAGTGAATTACCTTGCTATGAGGACTTGTAAGGATAAATTGTGCATTCGGTTCTTGACAAGCCACCATAGTTTTGACATGCTCTCCTTCGTCATCTCGAATAGCAATAAACACATCGTAAAGGTTTGTAATTATCGGGCGACGATCTGCGGGTGGACGAGAAGTTTGAAATTCATCAAACATATAGAGATCCCCATCTCGGTAATAGTTAACAGCTATTTGGGGAGCTTCTAAAACCTTAAGTTCACTTCCTTGTGCTTGCAAAAAGGATTCGTAGGTGTAATAAGCATGCCGTTCTACTAATTCAGCGAAATAGTAAGCAGATTTGGGTCGAATCACATAGAGTATAACAATGACCCAATAGTAGATTAAGGCAGCATGCTGGGCAATAAAGCGGTCAATCCAGTAGCGATCGCCCCCCAAAGATTCCATAATTAGTAAATGGTGTAGTTCATTCCATGATTCGGCAAAGTGAACCTTGAGCCAGTCTGCTTTGCGCCAACAGCCGAGACTCTCGTAGAGATGCAGGACTGAAATATAGGCAAAATAGGGAACGCGAGCCACTGTTTCTAAAACGTAAAATCGAGGATACCAACGATTTCTATAGAAGTGGTTAACCAGAAGTTCTAGAAAATTGATTAACAGGCGAATCATTTCAACACCTCCTCAAAATTAAGCTTGAATTCGAGTAATTTATGCAAATAAAGTGATGTTTCTGGTGATGTAAACAAGGTGGAGTTTCTCCAATGGTTAATGTCGGATAAGTGGTTCCCATCGAAGCTATTTGTTTTTGTTGAGAGAGAAATTCATCGTAATCAGCTAAATCGTCAAGTCCGATGGCAGTGAGCAAAATTTCTGTTCCCAACCAAAAGATAATTTTGAGCCATAGTTGTTGCCACTTAATTTTCATAGTGTCCCTCCTCTACCCAAGCCTGAGGGGAATCGTATTTTTAATTAAAATTGACCTGTCATTTATAGTGTGATCTGAGCGTTAGATAGAATCCAGGGAAGAAAGCCAATTAAGCAGGTAACTTAACCAGAAACTTGTCCAATCAATTTAGGCTGCGAAAGTGACAGGCAATAATAGTTTGAAGGAGGCAGTTAAAATTAAGTTGAGCATAGAAATAGGAAGTAAAAACTTCCATCCTAAATTTAATAACTGATCGATGCGAACTCTCGGTACTGTCCAGCGCAACAGGATCGCTAGAAATATCATCAGATAAGCTTTGAGCAAAGTCATTGTTATTCCTAAACCCAAGACAATGGGCTGTAACCAGAGAGAAGTGTCACTTGCTCCCCACCAACTGATTAAATGTTCTAGGGGTAGCGGAAAACTCCAACCACCAAGGTAAAGGAGCGAAAAAATTAAAGCGGAAAGAACTAAATTTAGATACGAACTGCCATAAAACAGCATAAATCGAATGCCACTATACTCTGTTTGATATCCTGCTACTAATTCCTCTTCTGCTTCTGGCAAATCGAAAGGAAGACGTTCGGCTTCAGCTAAAGCAGCAATCCAGAAAATAACTACCCCAATCGGTTGTCGCCAGATATTCCAGCTTAAAATTCCCAGACTAGATTGCTGTAACACAATGTCAACGGTACTCAGACTATCCGACATCATCACAACTGCCAAAGCAGATAGAGCTAGAGGCACTTCATAACTAATCGATTGAGCAGCCGAGCGCAGTCCACCGAGTAAAGAATATTTGTTATTGGAAGCATAGCCTGCCATCAGCGCACCAATAGGGGCAATACTCGAAAGAGCAATCCAGAGAAAAATACCTATGCCAAGATTGCTAATGATTAACTGTTGTGTAACAGGAATAATTAAAAAAGAAAGAAAAGTCGGAATAATAACTAACAAAGGAGCAAAAGTAAACAGTAAAGCGTTCGCTTTTGCGGGAATTGTTACCTCTTTGAACACTAACTTAATCACATCGGCGATAGGAACAAGTATTCCCAAAGGACCAATGTATTCTGGACCAATTCGTTGTTGAGTTGCAGCGGAAATTTTACGCTCTAACCAAGTTGTAACTAATGCTAATAAGGTAACGAAGACAATTACCAAAATCATCGGGATTGGCAGCCAAAGTACTTTAGCAATACCAGCTGAAATTCCCCAATCTGTAAGGATATTGATAAAACTTGCTTGAAAATCAATCTGTTTGGTGATAACTACAATTAAACTTGAATCCATCTCGCACCTCCGTGGAGACCTTCACTTTCTTAGTAGAGATAAATTGAGAAAAACTAGGGACTTTTAGAGAGACATTGAACATTAGACTGATACTTTCTTGAGCTAGAGCGATCGCATAATTCACTAATTTTGTGGCTTAATCTAGTTCTCTAGAAATCCTTAATGCTTAGTAGTGATACCAATTTTCTAAATTATTGCTCTAGATAAATAATTCTTTGACCCCAGCCCTCCAGTCTTTAAGGTATCTGTAATCAGCTTCAATAGAAACGGTATTAGTGATTGATCGCTTATCTGCGAGTCTTCTTGAGAGATCGCGTCCATTGGCTTAAAAGTAATTTGGGAATGCTGACGAGATTGCGGGGATTTGTTGCTACGATTTTGGCGATCTTCGCTTTTGCTTGCTTGGCTACAGTGGCTTCCACCTTGCTCATATGACCTGCATTAAATGGTGGTTGGGGGTCATATTCGATTAACAGCTGAGCAATTTTGGCTCGTTCGACTCCGAGTGTTTCTGCTACTAATAACAGTGCCAAGTCGATACCTGCTGAAACTCCAGCCGCAGTAACAATTTTGCCCTTGCTTACAACCCGACTTTCAGGTTGGGGAATAACTCCAAACTGTTTAAGTATTGGCATTACAGCCCAATGAGTAGTAGCAGGCAAACCTTCTAGCAAACCTGCTGCTCCGAGGATTAATGCACCAGAGCAAACGGAAGTTGTATATTGGGTTGTGGGATGGATTTTTTGCAGCCAGTCCAAAACTTCTTGATCTGCCATTAACGTTAAAGTATCGCTGCCCGAACCAGGAACCAGCAAGATATCGCAATTCGATATTTCAGCCAAAGCATGGGTTGCACCTAGAACCAAGACTCCACTGTCGGCAACAACTGGTCCAACTTCCTTCCAAGCAAACTGAATTTCAAAATCTCGCAGCGAATTGAATACTTCGTAGGGACCAATAGCATCTAAAGCTGTTAGTCCAGGGTAAAGCAATATAGTAACTTTCATCATTAATTAACCTCTGTGCTATGTAGAATCTAGAATTCAGAGCGATCGCAGTTCTTAGCTCTAGGGTGTTTAATCAGTTCGTATTCAAAGGAAGTAGTTGCATTTTTTAACTTCCGATCTTTCAATCTAGCTTTTAGGTAAATTCTTATTGCCCAAAAATTGGGGAGCATATCAGAGTTTAAAGTAATTGCCGTATTCTCTAGGCAGATTGATCCAGCAATGACGACAAAACCAAGTAAGATTGCCATAGCTGATCTGTCGCACTATTGGATAAGAACAGTAAGGACAAAAGTGCATTTTTTTAGTCTCTCAATAGGTTAGGGAAAGACGACTTTCGATTCAGGTGCATGCTCTAAATAAATATTGGCAGCAGACTTGAGTACAATTTCTGAATAGAGGATTTTTTGCATTTCTAGGCTAATGGCTCGATTAGCAGCCTCTTGGTAGGCAGCAATTTCACCCTCTAAACTAAAATCAGATTGGCATAGGTAGTGGTCGTAATCATGAATAGCTAGCAGTGCAAAACCATAGAAGGGATTGGGATAAATTTCTGAGTCATAGTTTTCCACTGACTCCCAAAGATGACCTTGCTCGATATCGACAAACATTTCTTCAGCAGTTTCGTAACGCATGAAATTAGATGCTTGCACTGCAAAAGGAAGTTGTTGAAACTCCGTCATAATCCACTCACAAAAGACAGCGATCTCTTCATCGGCAATTTCAGCAGGCTTTCCATCTAAATAAAGCTTTGCCAATGTTACTAGTTTCGAGATCATCTCAATAACCTCCGAATTTCTTTTACAAAGAGGTCGAAAACATAACGTAGATCCAGAGTAAAAACGATTGTGATCTAATCATTTTATTCATCTAGCCTGCCAAACATCCACGATTTATTCTTTGAGGTACCTCAACGAGAAGCAAATTTTTTATGAAGGTGACGACTGAACAACTGATAAATTAAATGATTATGAGGTGGCTCATAGCAGACTATTGGTTGTGGTATTTTGATTATGCAGTAGCGCCTTCTCCCCCTGTTGTGCCCCACATAACAACCCAGGTTTGAAAATCGTCGGTAAAATCCTCAAAGCGATGAATTGCTCCTGCTGGGGTAAAAATCGCATCCCCTGGATTAAAAGGAATACGCTCTAATGAATCTTCGCTCTGACCAATAGCAAAAGTACCAGAACCAGCAATGATAATATAGACTTCATCTTGTTCGTGGGGTGGTTGCTTGTCTTCACCGCGGGGTTCATAAAAGTAAAGCTTCATGGTTCCGTGTTGTAGCAATTGAGCGGCTCTTAGTCCGTGGGGACTGTTGCCAGCATCTTGTGCTTGTATAACAGCATCGTGTGCCTGTTTCAGGGGTGCAATCCAATTCATTATTAGTCCTCCAACCTAACTCAAACTAAAGATAAGTTTCCTGGTTCAGGTAGATCGCCTGCTCTCTAAATTCCTCATATCGTTTCAAATATTGGGCACTTCCACCATCGGCAGCAACAAGTTTGTTGGCTCTAAGTTCTGCTTTCTTGGGTTTAAGCGATCGCAACACGGGTAAATCCTGTCGTTCTTGAAAGACCTTGAACTCGACTGTTAAAATTAGCCATGACACCAACCAACCGAGCAACGGCACTCTGACATAGTCTTGGTAGTAGCGAATTGATACCCAGGAAAGATCTTCATCAATCGGGGCAACTATCACCAGCAGACGGACTTTTGGAGCTAATTCAATTAAGGTCAGTTGGGGAAAAATTCCCGTAATTCTAAAAAACCATCCAGGGGATTCTTCAGCAGATTTTCCATTATCCTGACGCAACTGTCCCCAGGTACGGATTAAATCTCCCTCTACTTCCACATGATAAGGATCGATCAGAGTTCCCACACCAGGACTAACCGAGCGATGTACAAAGGGAAGATGATGAACATCAAAATTACTCTCCATAATTCGAGCGTAATTAATATCCCATATTTGAGATGACTCTGCGGTGTGGGATAAATCAGTAGGAAGTTTATCAAATCTAGGAAGTTCAGGTAAGGGCGATGAGGCTCCGCCTCCGCTGCGCGAACGCTCTTCCCCCCACCAAATCCAGATCAAGCCTTGAGCTTCGCGTGCAGGAAATGTCTTAACCCTAAGCCCTGAAGGAATGCGAGCATCCTTACCGTTACAGGGAATTAAGGTGCATTGCCCATCGCTATTATATTGAAAGCCGTGATAGGGACACTCGATACAGTTACTCTTGACTCGACCCAAACTGAGAGCAGCCCCTCGATGGGAACAGCGATCTAACATGCAGATTATATTGCTGTTAGCATCGCGCCAGAGAACTAAGTCTTCGCCCAACCGTTTAATGCCAATCGGTTTGTGCTTAACCTTTGTTGATTCGATAATGGCGTACCAATAGTTAGGAATCATGATTCACCTCAAAGAGCAAAATACAATCAGCAATTGAAATCATCTATTTCCTCCACTCTGAGTTGGGGCTGCGTAACCGCCATGTTTGAAAGACCGAATTAAAGCGATCGCGCTTTTGCATCAGGTAAACCTGGCAAGAGGGAAATGCCGTTGTTGTCTTCAAGAGTGATTAGAAACACAGGCTGGAGGGCAAGGAGTAGACTTTTCTGCTCGAACGTTGCCAGAGGGAATTTGTGAGTCATTGATAACAGTGTAAATTTCCCAAGGTGCGCGATCGGGATCGTTGACCCAAACCTTATCCTGCTCTGCATAACAGCAAGTTACCTGATTTTCTGTTTTGGTTTTTAATCCTCGCGCTTGCAAACGTTGTTCTACCCCAGCTACCTCCTCGGAAGTTTCCACCTCTACTCCCAAGTGATTAAGAGTTCCTGCTTGAGCAGCATTTTCAATCAGCACTAATTTTAATGGCGGTTGTGCCACCGCAAAGTTGGCATAACCAGGACGACGTTTAGCGGGTTCAACCTCTAGCAGTCGGCTGTAGAAAGCAACTGACTCATCCAGGTTACTGACATTAAGAGCAAGCTGAATTCGTGACATGATTCAATCTCCTATTTAGGTTTTCTAACAGAGGTAAGATCCTCTTCATCCCTATAGACGGAGAACTTTGTGAAAAGACGCATCGAAGATTAGCAGTTGCGGCAATTACTCGATTTGACTTCAAAATCAACTAGATTACCCCGAGCATCTAGCTCGTAATGACAGCATTCTTGAAACATCGCCTTGAGCTGTCTACGACCTCGCTGTACCCGCGATTTGACTGCCGAATATGATAATCCTAATTTTTTTGCCAGTTCCTTCTGGGGTACACCTTGTAAATCGACTGCATCTATCGCCTCTCGATATTTATCTGGAAGCTGAGAGAGAAAAGGGCGAATACAGTTGGTTAATTCTTGTCTGACTTGTTCGTACAACTCTACTTTTTCTTCTGTTAGCGCAGAAACATCTTGACGATAAATTTCTCGTTTAGTTTTTCGATAGTAATCGATTAGTGTATTGCGAGCAATCTGAAACAGCCATGGGGGAAATTTGTTTGGATCTTTGACTGTGTTTAAATGTTGATAAGTCTTAATCAGAATCTCTTGAAGCAGATCGTCAACATCTGCTCGATTATTTACTCTCAAACGCAAGAATTGCCGCAGCTGATCACTGTATTCTTGCCAAAGCTGTCGAAATTCCATAACTCAATTTATTAAAGCTTTCTAGCTCTTTACGGTAGTCAGGAAGTTAGGCGAACTAATCAGGATTGCGTGAATTCGGAGTGATGATTTTTTTCCAGGAAAGAATTAAGATTTCAGTTTTTTGGTTTCGTAGAACTCACGTTGGATTGCCTCAAGGATCGCCAACTATTAAGTTAATTATTCAAGTAAATGATAGACCGAGAATTAAACAATTAAACTTGACACCTTTAGTATGCCGTTATTACTAAATTGAATCTAGGGAAGATCGCAACTCAAGGAGGTAACTTATCGATTAACTTATTCCTGAGCTGTATAGGTTGACTGTATAACTCTACTAATCTTTACTTTCGTATTGAAACGGTGATCGCTGCATCTTTAACCAATCTAACAGGATTTAGTTCTGGTAATTCTTACTAGAGGAAGCAGAACTCAAGAGGAGATCGAATGGTCGATCGTATCGAGCATATACTAAACATGGCTCTTGACCACAAAGGACAGAGTGTTTCGTCCCACTTGGTAAGTTGAGATAGGAGCCTGGTTCTAAAGTCTGTTCAGTACCATCATCGGCAATATAGGTAAACTCACCCTCACTCCAAAAGAGAACTTCTTGACTGGTATGAGAGTGATGAGGGAAAAGATAACCCGCAGGTAATCGAAGGGCAACTTCAGAAGCTCCTGTGGTCGGATTGCCCTTGAGTATAGCAACTTCTACTCCTGCTGGAATTCCTGCTAACGGCTTCCAGGTTAATGCTGAGGAATTCGCAATCGTACTATTTCCAATAGTAGTATTTTCTACTGCTAAGGCTACTAGTGATGGAAATAAAATTCCTGCTGATAATAACAAAAGAACGAGTACGATTTTGATGAACTTAAATCTTGATGTTTTTGCTGGTGTTAAAGTATTTAATTTCATAATGTTGCTCCTGTAATTAGTGCAGAGTAAGTAGTTTGGCAAAATTTATTTCAAAATTTACTTCGGCGTAATATTTTCAGAGATTGTCTGGTTAACAATGACTTCCCAATTAATGTATTTTTGTTACTAAACCAAGCTGAATATTTCTCTTGCGCGATCGCGTAGTGTCTGGCGGTGGATTTTACCTGTCGATCCTTTGGGGAGTTCTGAAAGTACAGTAATTTTTTCGGGAATTTTGTAAGCAGCTATTTTGGGACGCATAAATTCTCGTAACTCAGCTGCGGTTGTTTCATATTCTGCTCTCAGTGCGACAAAAGCCCGAACCACTTCGCCCCAAGTGGGATTAGGAACGCCAATTACAGCCGCTTCTCGGATAGCAGGATGTTGATACAGCACTCCCTCCACTTCTAAAGGTGAAATATTCGATCCGCCCCGAATAATGATGTCTTTCTTGCGGCTTACAAACCAGTAATAACCGTCTTCATCCATCCAGGCTAAATCCCCTGTGTGTAACCATCCATCCGTAAATACTGCGGTAGTAGCTTCTGGATCTTTCCAGTAACCAACCATCATGGCATCGCTTTTGACTAATATTTCACCTGTTTTACCTGGGGCAATATCTTGTCCCTGTTCGTTAACCAGTCGCAACTGCATGCCTCGTGCTGGTTTGCCAATCGAACCGACGCGGTTATCTTTTTGGGGATTGAGGGCATAGGGAATAACTTCGGTCATACCGCATACTTCCCTAATTTCTACCCTAAACAATTCGGCAAAATGTTGTTGTAGTGAAGCTGGAACGGCATCGCCTCCCGCAAGACAAATTCGTAAAGCATCTAAATTATAATCATCCGCATTTGGATAGTTGACCAAAGCGTTAAACAAAACTGGCATCCCGACAAAGTAAGTAACGCAATTTTGTTGGAGGTTTTGCAAAACGAGGATCGGATCGGGGGGAGAAATAATTACTAAAGTTGCGCCGATACTCAAAGCAGTTAGCATCTCGAAAGCAATACCACCAATATGAATCAAAGGCAAAACTACACCGCAAACATCAGTATGGGTGAGATGAACTTGTCGAGCGTGATAAGTTGCTGTCAGTTGTAATGACTTATGAGTGTGGGTAACGCCCTTGGGAAGACCTGTAGTGCCAGAAGTATATAAAATTGCTGCTACGGCATTAGGATCGATTCTGGGCAATTCAGTCTTATCGATTTTTGGATTTAATAATTGACTAAACTGATTCACGTCAGCAAATTCTGCGTTATTGCCTACTAAAAAGTAGGTTTGACAGGTTGCTAAGTTGTCTTGTATTAGCTGAATTTCTGGAAATAAATCCTCTTGACTAATGCAGATTTTAGCTTGACAATGACTGAGAATATATTCAATTTCTGGTGCTTTTAGACGGGCATTAATCGGTACAGTGATCGCGCCAATTTTAAAGCAAGCATAGTAGCAAAAAACAATTTCAGGACAGTTGGCTAGATGGAGCGCAATGCGATCGCCCTGGTGAATCCTAAGTTGGATGAGGGAAACCGCAATTTTATCCGTAATGTCGTCAAATTCCCGATAGCTATACTTGCGATCGCCAAAAATTATCGCAGTTTGCTCTAGAAAGTGTAGATTGTATTTCATTTTTAAAAACCTCCGTTTGCCTAAAAATCTGGAGTACATCTAGGAAAAAAACTCAATTTTTATTGAAAAAAGCCAGAAGTAGGAAAACAAAAGGGCGAGGCGTGAATAGATATCTTTTGGTTCCCTGTCTGCTAATAAAAGTTATTTAAAAGCTAACAGTTACAAACTAAATATTTTGGAGGATACGGGGGGAGGAGGAGCTTAGCTCAGTCAGATCTCGGTTATGAGGCTACTAGTTCAGTAATTTTTGCACGAGCGGTTGCGATCGACTCAGCCAACTTTTGCCCCCCATACTCATCATTTTCAACATGAATAAAGGTAATATCCGTAATGCCAATGAATCCAAAAACGGTTTTGAGGTAGGGATCGTGATGGTTCATCTTTTCGTAGGGTCCACCAGTTTGAAAACCAGAATCTCCCCGTGCTTCAATAACAAACATTTTTTTACCCAATACTAATGGCTTGAAAACATTGGCAGCATTACCATCACTGGGTTCAAAGCTAAAAGTTCTGCCTACGCGCACAATCTGGTCGATATAAGCCTTGAATGTACTGGGAACGCTGAAATTGTACATCGGAACACCGATAACGTAGACATTAGCCTCCAAGAATTCGTCAACAAGTCGATCGCTGATGCGAATTGCATCCCACAATTCCGGCGTACGTTGTTTGGGTGGTGTGTAAGCGGCAGCAATCCAAGATTCATCCACATGAGGAACGGGATTGTAACCGAGATCGCGATAAGTAACGGTATCGTTCGGGTGCTGCTGCTTCCATTTTTCAATAAACTCACGACTTATGCGCCGAGAATGCGATCGCTCACCCCGTGGGCTAGTGTCAATATGCAGGATATGTGTCATAGTCCCTTTTGGTTAATCTAAGGTTTTTGTTTAATAAAACGAGGACGGACAGCAGTAAGACTGATACCAATTAGAAAAAAGAATACAACGGATAACTTGTAGAGTAGGCAATGCCCACCTTACTTTAAATTATTTATTGTGTCGCAAACATTTATCGATTTGGTATGACAAGCTATTAAATTTAGTTGCAGTTCTAAACCAGACATAGTAGAGTCCGAACTCGATAAATTCAGTTTGTCTTAGTACCCAAAAGAGTGCTACGGAAGATCGCACCTTTAGAAAGTAAGTTAGACAGTAACTTAAATCTGCGCTACACAATAAAAAAATAAAACCAGTTCCCAAGAAGATTTTAGCTTGTCAAATTATTGAGAATAGGTAACTTAATGTAGAAAACTTTTAAAATAAAATTAATGTGTGCGCTCTTGGTCAGTACTGTTCTCAAATCCAGTCAAAGATATGCCCAGAAAAAAAGTGCGATCGCGGCGGAGGCGGGGAGTAATTCTTTCCCTTCCTGGTTGGCAGCGTTTAAGAGAAGCACAAGAGCAGTCTGAACTTCACTCTAATGGCGGGCGACCTTATACTCTCGAAGAATTAAATGAAATAACGGGGCTATCGCCGAAAACTCTGACTAAAGTACGCACGCGTAAAACTCCCGTAGATCGACAAACCTTAGATGAATACTTCAACAACTTCAATCTGACTCTGACTCCTAATGATTATCAACAGCCAGGTGTAGAGTTAACAAAAGACCGACAACCAGTTATTCCCATCGAGCAAGATTGGGGCGAAGCTCCTGATGTGTCGGTATTTTACGATCGCATCGAGGAACTAGAAATTTTAGAACAATGGATCGTATCAGACCGCGATCGCTTAGTGGGAATTGTGGGAATGGGGGGGATTGGCAAAACGGCTTTAGCGGTTAAACTAGCGCAACAGATTCAGAATCAGTTTGAGTATGTTATTTGGAGAAGTTTGCGTAACGCGCCTTACTTGGAAACTCTGCTCGGGGAGTTAGTCTCTTGTTTATCGGCAGGACAGGAAATAAAAGCGAACATCGATACATTGCTTGAGTACTTTCGGGACTTCCGTTGTCTGGTGATTTTGGATAACTTGGAAACAATCTTAGTCCCAGAGAAAAGTGTTGGGACATATCGGACTGGTTATGAAAACTATGGTCAGTTATGGGAATTAATTGGGGAGACTCCTCATTCTAGCTGCCTACTCCTCACTAGCAGAGAAAAGCCTGTTGAACTTGCTACCCTCGAAGGAATCGATCTATCCGTTCGTTCCTTACAATTAAAAGGATCGCCTAAAGCAGCACAAGGATTTATTCAGGCAAAGGGACTTTCCGGTTCAACACTGCAACAACAACAATTATGCGATCGCTATGACAATAACCCCCTTGCTCTCAAGCTGGTTGCCACTTCCATTCAAGACTTATTTAACGGTCAGATTGAAGCTTTTCTGGCACAAAATATCTCTGTTTTTAGTAATATAGAGCAGCTTCTAGAACAGCAGTTTATCCGTCTTTCTCCCTTGGAGCAATCGATTATGTATTGGTTGACAATTAATCGGGAGTGGACGAGTATTACCGAATTAGCCGATGATATAATTCCTCCAGTCTCTAAGGCAGAATTGTTAGGAGCTTTGCAGTCGTTAAGCTGGCGATCGCTAATTGAAACTCAAGCTGGTAGTTATACTCAACAGCCAGTAGTGATAGAATATGTTACTGCTCTTTTGCTTAAAGAGGTTGCCCGTGAGCTTCTACAACAGAGTTCTGCTCTAGATTTTTTTAGCACCTATCCATTAATTAAAGCTACAGCGAAAGACTACGTTAGAGAGAGTCAAATACGTCTAATTTTAAAACCAACTGCGTCCCAGCTAGGTGCTAATTTAGGCTCTGCTAAAGCGATCGAGCAGCAGCTTCAGAAAATACTCCAGTCTTTACGCAGTTCAGCAATGCCGTTATCTGGTTACGGAGGAGGTAACCTGATTAATCTTGTCCATCATCTCCAAATCGATTTAACCAACTACGATTTTTCTGGTCTAAGAATTTGGCAAGCTTACCTTCAGGGGGTAAATTTACAGCAAGTCAATTTTGCTGCTGCCGATTTTGCCAAGTCAGTGTTTACTCAAACCTTCGGCAGCATTTTATCACTAGCTTTTAGTCCTGATGGTCAATTTTTAGCGACAGGAGATACTAAGGGTGAAATTCATCTCTGGCAAGTTACTCCACCGCGATCGCTGATGACTTTTCAGGGACATAGCAATTGGGTTTTGTCACTAGCCTGGAGTCCTGATGGTAACACCCTTGCCAGTAGTTCTTACGAGCAGAATATCAGGCTTTGGCAGCCTCACACGGGGGAATGCACCAAAACCTTAATGGGACATAGCAATTGGGTTTTGTCACTAGCTTGGAGTTCCGATAGTAACACCCTCGCCAGTAGCGGTGATGAT
>JBCDEP010000265.1:0-4119 GCA_039179675.1 Cyanobacteria bacterium P01_G01_bin.67 | reverse complement strand
TCAATAAACTGAAGCAGCTTGGGATCTTTGATATATTTACGGGCAATATCGCCAACGTTCAAGGGTAGATACTTTGCTAACCCCAAACAAGATAAAGGTTTTTGGAAGAATACTCTGGTCAAATATCTTGGCTCTTCTAATGAAAGTAACTCCATTGAATTGAGATAATTAAATACCTCCCAACATTTGCCATAAAATGTCCTAATCCCCTGCTCTTCATGGGGAAAGATGGCAATTAATTCTTGTAAAAATGCTTCATAATCACGGTGAACTTTTAGTTCCAAACCATCTGGTAAATGGTAATGAATTTGTACGGGGTCAGCAAAGGTTTCCAGCTTCATCTTGACTGCATCCAACGCGCGAGTCAGCAGGTTTGTTGTACCGCGATCGCCAAAGCCAAAAATCATCGATGCGCCCACGTCAAAGCGATATCCTTCTCTTTCAAAATAGCCACCACTACCACCAGGAATTAAATATCGTTCGAGAACTAATACTTTTGCTCCTTTAGTAGCCAGCTGAGTAGCTGTGACTAAACCACCAATCCCAGAACCAATAACCACTACATCATAAGCTGCCGTTCCAGGGGTATTTGTCATCGCAATCATAAAAGAATTTAAAAAATAAGCTGAAAAAAAATAATCAATGTTTAGATATATAGTTTACCGTCAATCCTCGATTTTAAATTGTATGTTTTATATAATTATGGGTGTTTCGGGAACGGGAAAATCAACTATCGGTAAATTGCTGAGCGATCGCACTGGTTGGGATTTTTATGATGCCGATGAGTTTCACCCGCAGTCAAATATTGACAAGATGAATCATGGTATTCCTTTGACCGATGGCGATCGCTTACCTTGGCTCAAAAAACTAAATCAATTGATTAGCACTGCTCTCAACAGCCGTAATCAGGGAATTTTAGCCTGTTCGGCATTAAAATCTGATTATCGCCAAATTCTCTGCCACAATCTTACGGGTGTGGTTTTTATCTATCTCCGTGGGAGCTATGACTGTATTCAAAGCAGGATTCAGCAACGTCAGGGACACTTTATGAATTCTAATCTACTTCAGAGCCAGTTTGATACTTTAGAAGAGCCTCAGAATGCTTTAATCGTCGATGTTGCCTTGACTCCAGAAGCTATAGTTAACGAGATTTTAGGTCAGATTGATTCTTGATCGTAAATATAGCATTCAGAACAAGCGTAAGGACTTTCCCTAATTCTCTATTCCCCAATTCCCTATTCCCTATTCCTTGTTCACAGATCGATTAGTTCGTAACATCAGATCTTAAATTAACAACGCAAAGCTATTCTAAGTAAGAGAACGTAAAATAATCAGAGCAATAGTCGAAATTTAACAGTTTATCTGACAAGATTGCCGCAACTTTAAGGTAAGTTAAACATAGCTAGATCCCGAAAACTCTAAATCCTCAATAATGACAAATCACAATTGGGAAGGTACTTTCTCAGGGGCAAATGGACTGGAGTTATATTATCAAACCTGGCATCCTCAAGCTTCAGCAAAAGCTATTCTAGTTATTGTTCATGGGCATGGGGCTCATAGCGGTATCTTTACCAACATGGTCGAATACTTAATCCAGCAGGATTTTATGATTTATGGTTTCGATCTGCGGGGTCACGGGCGATCGCCTGGTCAACGAGGATATGTTAACGATTGGGCTGAATATCGTACCGATCTAGATGCTTTTCTGGATTTTATTGCAGCTAAAGAACCAGATTTGCCCGTGTTTGTGATTGGACAAAGCATGGGAGGAATTATTGCTTTGGACTATGTTCTGAGAATATCAAATCAGCTTCAAGGACTAATTTTAATGGCTCCTGCATTGGGACTGAACATTGCGCCGTGGAAATTGAGGATTGGTCAATTACTATCCCGAGTTTATCCTCATTTTGCCCTGAATGCGGGAATCGATTTTACTACTGCTTCTCGCGATCTTCAAGTAGTAGCAGCTAACCGTCAAGATCCCTTACGTCATGGTCAAGGAACTGCGAGATTGGCTACAGAATTGCTTAAAACTATTAACTGGGTCAATCTGCATCGTCAGGAGTTAAAAGTGCCTCTTCTGTTGCTGCATGGCAAGGCTGATTGTGTGACTCCTCCCGAAAGCAGTCAAACTTTTTGGGAACAGCTAAACCTAGCTGATAAAGAAATCTACCTTTATCCTGATAGCTATCATGAACTGCATAACGATCTTAACTATCTAGAGGTATTTAAAGACATAGATAGCTGGATTGCAAGGCATTTGTGATCCAGCAAGTGTAATTGAGCAAGGTAAGTGTAATCCAGGACTATAATAGCGGCGAATTGCCGCCCATGAGATCATCATAATTTAAAGACTAACTACAAACCTATGCATCGCGCTCAAGCCAAACTCAGTTTTATTCCTCCCTCATTTAATTCTCTGGTTCTGCGTCTGATTCATTGTTCATTACCAATTGTGCAAAGATTCCGCTTACTGCCTTGGCTCCCCGCAGGTATCAGTCAGATCAACACAGTGAATAGTGCAACTCTAGTCAAGCTTTATCATCAATTTCAACTGGGAAAAATTCGACTAATTTTAGCTTTTCGCCATTGCGAAGTAGACGATCCTATCAGCGGACTGTATCTATTATCCCGTGAGCTACCGAAGATTGCCCGCCAACAGGGTATCAGGCTCAAGTCTCCAATTCATAGTCATTTTATGTATGACAGAGGAATGACAATTTGGGCGGGTCAATGGCTCGGATGGTTGTTTGCCCAGATTGGAGGCGTTCCCGTCCATCGAGGTCGAACCTTAGATCTCCAAGCAATTAAGCAAGTTAGAGAATTATTAGTTAATGGTCAGTTCCCTTTGGTAGTTGCTCCTGAAGGTGCGACTAATGGTCATAGTGAAACTGTTAGTCCCCTAGAACCTGGAACAGCTCAATTGGCGTTTTGGAATGTCGAGGATTTAGCGAAAGCAAATCGGCTCGAAGCAGTGATGATTGTCCCGATTAATATTCAATATCATTACCTAAAACCGCAATGGGCAAAACTAGATCGCCTGTTGAGTCAATTAGAAGCTGATTGTGGTTTGCCTCAGCCATCAATAGATGTTGATCATACTCTCCAACCAGTAGAATTACATTATTCTCGACTTTTGAAATTGGGAGAATCTCTGCTTTCTGAATTGGAACAGTTTTATCGTTGTTTTTATCATTGCCAGTTATCAAATCTAACCCCAGAGACAACAACTAGGGAAGAAAGTCTCACCCAGCGATTACAACAATTATTAGATGTATCTTTGCAGGTAGGAGAATCATATTTTGGCTTAAAATCAACAGGAAATATTATTGAACGGTGTCGCCGCTTGGAAGAAGCTGGTTGGAATTATATTTATCGTGAAGAATCAGCTAAATTAGCTAATTTATCACCAGTTAAACGAGGATTAGCCGACTGGATTGCTACAGAAGCAGACTTACGTCTATTACATATGCGTTTAGCCGAAAGTTTTGTCGCAGTAACGGGTACCTATATTCAACAGAAACCTTGCTTTGAGAGATTTGCCGAAACTACCCTAATCCTATTTGATGCCATTTCCCGAATTAAAGGGATCAAAAATCCCCGTCGTCCTCGTTTGGGCTGGCGCAAATCAACCGTAACTATCGGCGAACCAATTAACATCAGCGATCGCGCGATCGCCTATCGTCAAAATCGTCAGGGAGCAAAACAAGCAGTTGCTCAATTAACTCAAGATATTCAAACAGCTTTGGAAGAGATGATTGTTTGAGAACGTTAGTTGTTAGTTGTTAGTTGTTAGTTGATGATCAATTAGATTGCGATCGCTACAGAATAAATACAGAATACATTAACTTTAATTAGGATATCTAGTTATTACCATACTTACTTCTTTGCATAATTAATTTAGCAACTAAACCTGTCCAACCTGTCTGATGAGATGCCCCTAATCCTGCCCCATTATCGCCGTGGAAATATTCTTTGAAACCGATAGGGATTGTTATATCCGACCTGTTCTGACATCTGCCAGCCATTCTTTCGTTCTACTGAGGAGAGTAAAGTTTGAATATAATAAGGACGTGACACCCGAATTAAATTCGGGTGCTTGTATCGTCCGTCAAATGC
>JBCDEP010000100.1:0-23603 GCA_039179675.1 Cyanobacteria bacterium P01_G01_bin.67 | reverse complement strand
TTTGAAAGAACTTTAGCTCATGCTACTACGAAACTTAATCTTTGTTTTGTGCGACTAATGCTTAAGAGACTTGCTACTGCCTAAAAAGATCTCAAATGGGTTCTATAGGCTTCTCAGTAGTTAATAATAATCTTCTCAGTTTTCCCCCTGATTGTGATAATCAAGCCCCTATTTATAATCGATTTTAATCAGAAGCAAAATCATGAAACAGTTATTTTTCTCATCATTATTGGCGATCGCTTTTTCCTACTCAACTATTCCCGCTTTTGCCATGAAAGCAGTTTCTCTTAATCAAACACCTAAACCAAACAAAATTACTCCGTTTAGTCTAGTTGCCGCTAGCTATCAAGGTCGTCTGGTAGTTCAGGGTATTCCTGCTAACGATGCTTTCTTGTCTGCGATTCGCACCAACAGCATTAAAGCTCAAGATTTGGTTCAAGGCGCGATCGCTTCTGGTCAACTCAGCCAAGATACTCTCAAAGATAGGGATTATCTTGATTCTGTTGCATCTTTACTTAATGATTTAGACCTCAGGTAGTAATTTACTTTGGGTCATAGCAAATTAAAATTGACAGACAGACTTGTCTGTATTAAAGTTAGATTATCAAGCAAGCTTTTCAAAACACCATACTTATAAAAGCCAAACTAGATCATGAAAACCTACCTTCAAACCTGTCTTGCAATCTCTATCCTCAGCATTTTTGCTACTCCAGTCTTGGGTATGGAAAAGTCATCTAAGGCAAATGCTACCCTGTCCTCGTTTCCATCAAAAGAAGTCATCAGCTTTAACTCTACTTCAGGACTTAATTCAGTTGCCAGCGACAGTTTGAAATCTGAGGGAGAACATATGATAGATCTCTTATCGAAAACTAATGATTTATCCTTAGAAAGTAATGTCACTTCCAGATCAGATTTAAACAACCGCAGAGAAATTTCTGGGGATAATGCGGCATCGATTACCTTAATTCAATTTTAAATTAAGCATTGATGTAAATTGATTCATAATTGATTGCACAAGATCGTAAATAAATGTAGTGTGTATATCTAGAAAAATCAGAAAATATTGGAGATTTACTTGCTTAATCTGGATCACCTGTTGGTTAATCATCATCCCTACAGTAGTTAACGCCCAATCAACTAACTCACCTGCTCCCAAAAAAGCACCTATAGTTTTAGATGGACAAGTTTTATTTAGCGTTGGGGGATTTGGCAATTTTTCAGCACAGGAAAGAGCGACGCAAATCAATCAGGCATTAATTAATACTGTTAAATCCCCTGAAAAAATTACTATTAGGTTAGTGGAGGTAGATGAACAAATTACGATCCAAAATACCAACAACGAGCAGCACCTATTGACGGTAACTCAATCAGACGTAATCACTGCTGCGACCCCCTATAATCAGGCATTGTTATGGGTCAATGATATTCAAAAAGTGGTAGATCGAGGACAAAAAGAACGAACCACTACTTATCAAAGCAAAGCAATTTTAATTGCTTTCTTGGTGATTCTGATCGCGATCGCCCTGCACTTAACCGTCCAATTATTGCGTAGTCTTAGTTCTCGCCACTTAGTTAAAATACCGAATAAAGCAGCTAAATTAAATTTTTGGCATAAATTGTTTACCCAATGGTGTCAGCTTATTTTGCTTTCCTTCCAATTAGGTATTTGGATCTATGCATTTATTTATATTACTAATTTATTTCCTCAGACTCGTAGCTGGCAGTATCGACTTAATTCCCCTCTAATTAGTTTGGGGACAGGAACTTATTCCACTTTAGAATTACTATCATTATTAGGCTTAACTATTGCAACTTGGTTTGTAATCAAAACTATTGTTAATCTGCTTAAGCAATTTATTTTAAAAAAGTCAATTACCGAGCCAGCAATTCAAGATCTAATTACAATTTGTTTGCAGTATACTTTTACTGCCTTGGGTTTAATTATCTTATGGCAGAGTTGGGGCATTGATGTCGCTGCATTAGCGATCGCAGCTAGTGTTCTCGGGGTAGGGATTGGGTTCGGCTTACAAAATATTGCCAATAACTTTATCAGCGGTTTAATTCTAACTTTAGAACGACCGATAAAAGTGGGTGATTTGATTAAAGTTGATGACTTAATTGGTACTGTGAGTAACATTGGTTCTCGTAGCACAGAAATCCTCACTCAAGACCATTTAACGATCATTATTCCTAATTCTCAGTTATTAGATAATCGATTAATCAATTGGAATCATCGAGATTCACTTTCCCGTCTCAGAATACCGATTGGAGTCAGCTATAATTCCGAGCCGCGCAAGGTTCGAGCAGCATTACTATCTGCGGCAAAAAACCACTCAGAAGTTTTACGTGCTCCTCGTCCACAAATATTATTTCAAAAGTTTAATGAGAGTTCTCTCGATTTTGAGCTTTTAGTTTGGATCAAAGATCCTAAAAAACAATTTCGCATTATCAGCGATCTTAATTATTTAATTATGGTGAGCTTACGTCGTTATGAAATAGAAATTCCATTCCCCAAAACTGACGTTAACTTTAGTTCTCCTCGACTAGAGAAATTACTTACAGCTTGGCTTAGTTATCAAGGTATAAATCTCGATCTTCTACCAGACACAAATACATCAGTTAACCATCATAATCATGCAGATAGTTATCATAAGTTTATTAATAATAAGACAGCACTATTGCTAAACACTTTTGAGGAGAAGCTAACGGAAATTGACCTCGAACAATTAGTTGCAGAAATGCGAGGAGATGATGGGCTAATAATAGCGGATCGCCGTTATCATTTTAATTTATATCCTAAATGTTTTATTGGCTCTGAGGCTATCAATTGGATTATCAAGCAACAGGGTTTCTCCCGAGAAGAAGCGATCGAGCTTGGTCAAATTCTAATTGAAAGAGGGATTATTCATCATGTAACAGATGAACATTCTTTTCAAGACAGCTATCTTTTTTATCGGTTTTGTGTGGACGAATAATAAAAAATTTGCCAATATTTTTGAAGACTAAACTTGACTAATCGGTGAAAATTTCGTTCCAGCTGATTAATACTGAAGATCATGACTTTTTAGAAATTCTTGTTTAATAAAAAGCAGAAATTTAATTTTGTAACTCAACTAAAATTTTTCATCATTATCTCAATCATTACTTATTAATTTTTCAGTTAGAGATTATGACTTTCTCAGCATTGTTGTTGATTATGGTAATAGAAACTAAATAAACAATTAGTAAAGTGAAGAATTAAACAGTGCTTCACTATGACATAGTCTTATCATTGATCTTGATAACAATTTTTGCAGACAGACCTGTCTGTATAAAAATTAAACCAGTTTTATAGGAGATATCCATGTCACAGATGCAAAACTTAGCTACTATGCCTCAGGAAATATTAAATGTAGCCTTTACTATGCCACTCTTGGAGCAAACCGAAGCATCTGAATTAATATCTGCTTGTGGTGAGTTAGGTAAAGATCCCAGCTCAGATTATTTTACAACCCGTACAAAAAATATTGCCTACGTTCTGTGTCTAAATGGAGAATGGTTTCAAATCAGGGCAAACTGTTTTACTCAAGCTCAAAATTACAATGATTTTTCTGGTGGCTATAAGCGTTGCTATCAAGAAATGCCAGAGCAATTTATTAAGTGTAAAGCAACTCAGAAAGCACTCAATGCTTTTAAGTCAACATACAATATTCCTGATAATGAGCCAATTTTAGTCCAGGTGCAGGAAAGTCACGTGAATACTGAGACTGCGGGGAAATGTTTAACTGGGCAAGGGATTCACTCCGATGGTGCAGATCGAGCGATGTTGGTCTGCTTACAACGGAATAACATAAAGGGAGCGGAGAGTGCGATTTATGCCGATCTTAAGGGTAAGCGATCGCTAATTAATCCCTTTATTTTGAGCGAAGGTCAGGCAATGTTATGGCATGACAACAAGGTATTTCATGATGTCCAACCTGCCCAGACAGTTAATTCGGAGCAAGAAGGAACTCGAACTGTTTTGATCGCTCATTATCCTGCAATCCATTATTTAACGGGGAATATCAATCCCAATAATACTTTGGGAACTAATACCGTAGAGCAAAGAAGACGTTTGCGGAATAAAGTTTAATCACAGATATTTTGACAGGTTGGCTAGAAGAGAATGTTACAGTTAAAGCTAGTCTATAACCAGTTTAGATAGTTAACTGGCGATCTCCTCTTGATTTAAATTAATTTGTTCCTATTTCTAATTCAGCCTACAAAAACTGGTGAATTTTATTATTAGCTGAAGCTCTACAAACAAAATTAACTGAAATAGGTGTCGGGAAAATTTTAGCTGCAATAAATCAAGACCTCAGTGAAAACTCAGCTTGCTTAAGTTAAATATGAAACAGTTAATCAAAAGGAATAAATTATGTTTGATTGGTTAAACTGGTTTGAAACAAATGATTGCGGTCTAAACTTATTCATCATCAACTGGTTAGGAGTAGAAAAAGAAAGTTTATTGACTGATTATGAGCCAATAGACTGGCAACAGCCGAGATCTGTGCAGAACAAGACCCGTTGTTAAGCAATACGACCAATGCGTTATTTTCTTGTTGAAAGACAGACTTGTCTGTATTATTATTGAGATATGAATACAGTTACTAAACAACTAACGCCAAAAGAACGGATACTCAAAACTGTTGACCGCTTGTTCTATCAACAGGGTTATCTAGCCACAGGTATCAATCAGATTATTGCTGAAGCTCAGGTGGCAAAAGCTAGTTTTTATCAACACTTTCCCTCAAAAGAGGCGTTAGTCATAGCATACCTCAGGGCTTATAATGACTCTTTTTTTCAGCAACTGCAACAATTGAACAAACAGGTTAGTGAACCAAAAGCAAAAATACTAGCTTTGTTTGATTTACTAGCAGATTTTGCTCAACAAGCCGAATGTCGAGGATGCGCTTTTTTGAACATTGCGGCGGAGTTTTCTGACCCTGATAGTGAACCCCGCCAGTTAATTGCCCAGTTTAAAACTGATTTAAAAGTCTATATTGAGAAGTTAGTCAATCAGGCTTTGCCTTCAGATATTGACCCAGAATTAGCTCAAACTAAAGCTACAACTGTTTACTTACTCTTTGAAGCTGCTCTAATTGAAAGCCGTATTCATCATGATCTTTGGCCTATTCAGACTAGCAAGACAGCTGTAAATCAATTATTACATTAATTTTTGGTTAACTAAAGACAGACCAGTCTGTTTCCTTTCAAATAATATCGAATCTGAGAAAACAACATCATGAAACGTTTTGTTACTTTTTCTACAATTGCGCTTTCAGTTTTACCTTCTTGTAGCTCAAGTGTGAGTTCTATAGAAGATATAGATATTACAGGAGCCTTGAAATCAATTGATAGTGAGAGCTTGCCTGCAAAAGCAACAACTTCCAGTCAGTTCGTCATTGTTAATAAACGGATTCAAACTGTAGGAACTCTCAAGATAATTGAAGAAAATGGCGACCAATATATTGAATTTGGGCATGATTTTCAGACTGTTGATGGTACTGATCTAGAAATCATTCTCCACAAAAATCAAACTGTAGGACTCAAGATCGTCGAAGGAGAATATCTTACTATTTCACCAATCCAAAGTCTTACAGGCACTCAGCGATATACTGTTCCTGAAGGAGTAGATTTAGATGAATATGGTTCTGTAGCTGTTTGGTGTGAAGAATTTAACATTACTTTTGGTTATGCACAACTATAAAGTTGGCAATTGCTTGCAAGACTTGAGTGATTCTTGTATTTTGATTACAGCTTATTTATTTCACAGTCGATAATATTGAAATAACTTTTTCAGATAGTTCCAATTAGATTAGATGTTCTTTTGGCGGCAAACATAAGCATCAGGTTAAAAAAACCATCGCTAGTTTCAAAGCCTATATTTGTAATCGGGGAAATTGCTGATGGGTATGTAGATGCTGACTATACTAAACAAGCAGAACCCAGTAATATTATTGCCGCTCTCAGGAACCTAGGGTAATCAAACTTTATTATTAAATCAATACTACTATTCATTTTCTGAAGAAAAACCTAAATATCCTCTGGGGGTAATCATCCATTCAGCATGATTGCGAGTAGTAGTATTGCCGATAATCACGGTAGTAAGCATATCAATCGGATGTTCCAGCATCTGTTCTAGGGTAGTTAAGATGACCTGTTCATCTTCGCGATATGCACCATGAACGATCGCCACAGGAGTAGTTGGCTTACGGTGTTGGGAGAAGATAGATTGGGCGGTAACAATTTGTTGGGTACGAGTTTGCGATCGCGGATTATACAAGGCAGTAATAAAATCACCACTAGCTGCGGCGGTGAGGCGTTTTTGAATCATCGACCACGGGGTTAATAAATCACTGAGACTGATAGCGCAAAAGTCATGCATTAAAGGCGCACCAACCCTTGATGCTGCGGACTGTAGAGCCGAAATACCAGGAAATACTTCTACTTGAGGCGTTTTGCCATTCCAGCCCATATTCTGTAATTCTTCCAATACCAAACCTGCCATACCGTAAATACCGCAGTCGCCTGAAGAAATTACCGCTACTTTAAGACCCCATTGTGCCAGTTCAATCGCCCGTTGCGCTCGCTGCTGTTCTTGAGTAATCGGGGAAGCTTCAACAATTTGTCCAGGACGTTTTAAAGATTTAATTAAATCGATATAAAGTCGATAGCCAATGACTACATCTGCTGAGGTAATGGCAGTTTTAGCCGCAGGCGTAATTTGATTTAAGTTTCCAGGACCAATGCCGACTAAATACAGTTTTCCCTCTCTACCGATAAATTCTCGTTCAGCTTGAGCGATCGCTACCGTAACTGCACCTGATTGATGGTGATCTGATTTGAAAATTTGTTTTGATACCAGTAAATTTTTTCCCGCCAAAATAGCAGCAGCTTCAGCGACACTGGGTGTTCCCACCTCTTCTTGAACCACTTGGGAAGGGGTCGGGACATCTACCTGGTTGAGCTGTTGAGCCGTAAAAGTTTTAAAAATCAACTTGCGTCGCTGACATACTTCGATAATCCCTAACTCATCTACTTTCAAATCAATACTGACAATTCCCGCGATCGCTTCTGTAGCCAAATGATGAGCCTTACAGGTTTCGTTGATCGCATGATTAATTAATTCGCTAGAAGTCCCCCTCTCACAACCAATACCTACCCATAACACTTGAGGATGCCACTGCACTTTGGGAAAGTCATTATTAGGAGCAATTTTGCGCTTAGTGGAACTAATCCAAATTCGCCCTTGTGGCTTAATCTCACTTTGGGGTTCAGAAAAACCAAAAACAAACGGATGCTGTTCGGGTAAATGCTGTTGCCACAAAGTTGAACCGACTTCTTGAATGATCTGGATCTTTTCTTGCCTGGCAACAGCTGACATAACTTGTGTCCAATTCCCTGACCCTTGGTGCCAACCATATGTGTCTCCGAGGGTATCGATCGCAGGTAAAGCCAAACTTGCTGAGGCTCCTGTAATGATTGGAGTTGCCTCAATTTGCTGAGCAATTAGTTGTGTCAGTAAATCTGCTTTTCCTTGATGTCCACTGCAAAGACTAATAACGTAATTCCCTTGATAATCGATGACTACCACCGCAGGATCATCAGCTTTGTTCTTGAGTAGAGGCGCAATCAAACGCACCACTGCCCCCGCAGCAAGACAAAAAATAAAGGCATTATTGGTGTCCCAAATAGAAGCCAGATGTTCTTTAAGAGCAGAATCGTAGTGGAGTGAGTTATCCTGTTGTTCTATAGAGTTTGGTAACCATAATTGAATTGGAGAATCCTGTACTAAGGTAGTTATAACTTGTGCCGCTTGATGATTAGTAGCGATCGCGGTAATGGGAGCAAACTGTTCAAAACAAGAATTGTTCAAGGCGCTGTCCTAATGAGAAGCAAATAGACATCAACAATCTACCGTAAATCTCTGTATTCAAAGAATCATTATTAAAACACAAATCTAAAACACGAAATTTAGAAGCCACGAAGGAAACAACTCCGAAAAAACTGAATTATTAAAGGCTCTAAATTTGCTAAAGCTTACTGATTCTTCACTTCTAATTCAGCATGAACTGTTTTATATTCTTCATAATCTACCCCCAATAAACCAGCAAAAGTACCTGCTCCTCGATAAATAAACAGTAATGCTTTGACAGTTGCCGATTTGCCCATGATTGAGGCAGGGATAAATCCCAAAATACCGAGTAAAATTAGACCTAGCCCCTTCAACATCCTGACTAAAAGAACCCGAAACGATGGATATAGCTCTTTTTCCACCATACTATGAGTGCCCCATGTCCGAAAACCTCTATTCAGTATCCACTTCAAATTAGTACGAGAAGCGGGAATCCAATCATAAACTATAGCTTCATCTGTCCAGAAAATTTTGTATCCTGCTTTGTTGAGGCTCAGGAAGAAATGTGAATCTTCACCACCTGTAATGGCAAAACGATTATCAAATACTGGATTATATTGGCGAATAACAGTACCTTTGACCAACACATTATTCGTAAAGGCGACATGTCTTTTTTCCCCTGTCTTATAGCGTGGAGTGTCAAATAGACGCCCTTTGTCAATCCAACGAGGTACATCACTTTCTTGAAAACGAGGAATCACTGGACCAGTAATTACATCTGCATCATATTTTTGTTGCGCTAACAATAGTTCTTCTAGCCAATTTGGTGCTGGCGTTTCATCATCATCTAGGATGGCAATAAAATCTGCTGCTTCACTAGCTAGGCTGACCGATTTATTGCGAGCGTAGGTAATGCCTCTTTGAGGTTGTACATCTGTCTTTAATGACCACCGAAAATCATCAATTGACTGACAAATGTTCTGTGCTACGTTGTTGGTGTCATTGTCTACTACAATTACCTCAATTTCTGGACATTCTACTTTCTCAAAAGTTAAACGATTAATCCCGTTCAGCAGCCTTTTTAAGCCCTCAGGACGCTTGAAAGTGATAATACAGATAGAAATTAGCATATTTGTTTGGGTTTTAATAGTTACAATAAACTAGCTCGTACTAAGGTTTAGTCAACTGCATAGCAGAACAACTTGATGGAGATTGTTCTCAAATTGACAATTTGTACCAAATAGAACAGAAAAATTTAATATAACCCTAAATTATTTTCCCAAATCTAGCATTTTTTTAGTGAAGCTATAGATAACAATAGTTTTGCTCAATCTAGCTATAAAGAATTGCATATTCTCAAAGGTTAGTATGATATTACTAAATAGCCAATGCATTTTTTAGCTTATTGAGATGGAATTTTACACTCTATTCAACATTGTTCTTATTGCAGTAGGAATAATTTTATTAATTCCCTGCTTAGTATTTTTTATAGAATGTTTGGCAGCTTTTGTTTCTGACTCATCTAGTTTGAACCTGGAACATATTAATCGACCTGAAACTACTGTTCTGATTCCTGCGCACAATGAAGCAGCACAAATCAAAGAGGTCATAGAGATTCTACTACCGCAGTTAACCAAGCAAGATCAAGTAATCGTAATTGCTGATAACTGTCACGACAATACGGCAGAATTAGCAAGAGCTACTGGCGTTAGAGTTTTAGAAAGAGAACATTTAACTAACCGAGGGAAAGGTTATGCTTTGGATTATGCCATGCAACATATTCGACATAATCCTCCAGAAGTCGTCGTAATTCTTGATGGGGACTGTATTTTACGACCTGACACTATCAAAAATATCAGCTGTCAGGCGATCGCCACAGGGAGACCAGTACAGTCTACATATTTGATGCAACAACTGGAGAATCCAAGCCTCAAAGATAACATTTCAATGTTTTCTATTAAAGTCAAAAATCTTGTACGACTACTAGGTTTAAATCGTCTCGGCTGGCATAGTCTATTAACGGGTTCAGGGATGGCATTTCCTTGGTCATTGATTAACCAGGTATCTTTAGCAGGCAGTAAGACTACTGATGATATGCAGCTAACTGTAGATTTAGCTCTAGCAGGTTCAACTCCCGTATTTTGCGAGCAGGCTCTGGTCATTGGTCGTTTGATGAAAGATCAAGATGCTCAAAGTCAACGATCCCGTTGGGAACATGGACACTTAGAAATGATTGGGGTAGAGGTACCTCGATTGCTTAAGGCTTTTTTGGCAACTGGTCACTTAGCCGCTTTAGGGCTAGCTTTAGATATTTTAATTCCGCCTCTATCTCTGTTGGTAATGGCTTGGATGACCACGATGATTGTTGTCTCTTTAGCTGTTATTTTTAGTGATGTGGCGCTCGCTCCATTACTGATTACTACTATTGCTGGGGTTTTTCTCTTTAGCGGAGTCTTCTTTGCCTGGGTTAAATTCGGACGTTCTGATTTGCCACTGGGAAATCTCATTGCTATTCCTTTTTATATTCTGGGCAAAATTCCGATCTATCTCAAGTTTTTGACTAAACCTCAAAGTAGATGGTTAAAAACTGAAAGAGACTTACCCACAAAAACTGATTGATTTGAGGTCGCACTAAGTCAGGAACTACATTTCCCAGTCAGCAATCGGTGAAAAAATTATTTTTTATAGGTTATATAACATCTTTTACTGAGGCGGTGAACCTGCCCTAAATCCCATTTTTGGCGAGTTTTTGAAACACATAGCACTTTTTGCAGTTCTGAAAATTTCCTGAAATTATCAAAAATATCCTTGTCAGAACTATACAGCTTCATGTATCATTAGTGATTGTGGTTAAAACTGGCAAATCTCACATTAATAGATATAAAAATCTAATCATCCCCCTCAGTCAATAGATTAAAATCTTGAGACTAAATAAGGGAGTTTTTATAAGAGATAAAAACAAACTTGTTACGGGGTAAGTGAGAATATTATTAGGATTTGCTGCCTCCTTGTAAGAAACTGAGGGATTAATTTCTTTAAGTCTTTGAGGATCAAGGTAATTGTAAATAGATACAGCTAAGTCTGAATCTAGCCGTAAATCTTAGAAAAAATATATATATTTGCTGCTTTGCATCTTGTACATGGCGGTTTGACCAGAATTCGATTGTAGATAAGTTGCGATTACCTAAAGGGTACGCTCCACGATGAAGTTCTGCTTCCACTGCGCGAGCGCGATGAGGTTAAGACCCCTACAAGATGGATACTTTTTGTCAGTCAGCAAGTGAATCACTCAGCCAAAAGTTTCTGGGAACAGAACTGAGGTTTATTGTGTTGCAATTATAGAGGAGCTAAAACTCGTGTCTGTCGGCATTCTTGGCACTAAATTAGGCATGACCCAAGTTTTCGATCAAGAAACAGGGAACGCTATTCCTGTAACTGTTGTTCAAGCTGGGCCTTGTGTCGTAACTCAAATCAAAACTAAAGAAACTGACGGTTACAGTTCGATTCAAATTGGCTATGGTGAAGTCAAAGAAAAAGCTTTATCCAAGCCCGAACTAGGTCATCTTAGTAAAGCAGGTGCTAGCCCTTTACGCCATTTAAAAGAGTATCGCATTGAAGATACAGCTAGCTACGAACTAGGTAAAGCTCTAGACCTCGCTGAAATTTTCAATACCGAGACTACTGTAGATATTAGTGGCAAGACAATGGGTCGCGGTTTTGCTGGTTATCAAAAGAGACATAACTTTAAACGAGGCTTAATGAGTCACGGTTCTAAAAACCACCGCGCTCCTGGTTCTACTGGTGCAGGTACCACTCCTGGTCGAACTTACCCTGGTAAGAAAATGGCTGGACGTTACGGTGGAAAGCAAGTAACTACTCGCAAGCTGAAAGTTGTCAAAGTTGATGCAGAACAAAACCTGTTGCTCATCAAGGGTGCAGTTCCAGGCAAACCTGGGTCCTTGCTTAGTATTTCTCCCAGCAACATTGTTGGCAAGTAACAGCTTGTTATTTAGAAACAGTATAAATAGATAACAAATAACTATGGTTAATTGTGTAGTTAAGAATTGGCAGGGGGAAGATGCAGGCGAAGCAACCCTAGAATTAAAAGTCGCCAAATCAGAAAATGCCGAACATATTGTTCATAGAGCACTAGTCCGTCAACTAAACAATGCTCGCCAGGGTACGGCTTCAACGAAAACTCGCTCTGAAGTTCGCGGCGGTGGTCGCAAACCCTGGAGGCAAAAAGGAACAGGACGTGCGCGGGCGGGTTCTATTCGTTCTCCTCTGTGGCGTGGCGGTGGTGTTATCTTTGGACCCAAACCCAGAGATTACAGCACAAAAATGAATCGCAAGGAAAGACGTTTAGCTTTAAGAACAGCTTTCTTCGCTCGCGTTGAAGATGTGATTGTGGTCGAAAACTTCGGTGGGGAACTAGAGCGTCCCAAAACCAAAGAAGTCATTGCCGCTTTAGGACGTTGGGGTATCGGTGTTGAGGAAAAAGTGTTGCTGATCCTTAAAGAAGTCTCCGACAACGTTAACTTGTCTACTCGCAACATTGCCAAAGTCAAGTTAATTAAGTCCACTAATCTCAACGTAGCCGACATACTTCACGCTCATAAAATTGTCGTGTCTCAAGAAGCTTTAGTAGATATTCAGGAGGTTTATGGTGACGACTAAATATCAAGAAAGAGATTTAGCAGACTTAATCCTCAAGCCGATCATTACCGAAAAAGGCACCATCCAGATGGAGCTTAACAAATACGTCTTTGATGTATTGCCCAAAGCTACCAAACCTGATATCAAAGCAGCCATTGAAAGCCTCTTTGATGTCACTGTAGTCAAAGTAAACACCTTGACTCTACCCCGCAAAAAGCGTCGCGTTGGTAGATTTATCGGTTACAAAGCTCAATATAAAAGAGCGATCGTAACTTTAAAAGAAGGGGATACTATTGCACTATTTCCTGATGTATAACCAGCTCGCACTCGAAAAAGCTAATTAGAAGCAAATTATGGGTACTCGTTCATTTAGACCATACACCCCAGGGACTCGCCAAGCAGTAGTCCCCGATTTTTCTGAAATCACCAAAAAGAAGCCCGAAAAATCTCTCACCAAATATAAGCACCGCAAGAAAGGTCGTAACAACCGTGGTGTAATCACTAGCCGTCGTCGTGGTGGTGGACATAAGCGTCTTTACCGCATCATCGACTTTCGTCGTGACAAGCGCAATATTCCCGCTGAGGTAATTGCGATCGAATACGATCCCAACCGTAACTCTCGTATTGCCTTGGTACAGTATGAAGATGGAGAAAAGCGCTATATTCTGGCTGCTGTAGGCATGAAAGTAGGCACTCCCATCATTGCTAGTCCCGACGCACCAATTGAGGTGGGTAATGCCTTGCCTCTCAGTAAAATGCCCTTGGGTGAAACCATCCATAATGTTGAGTTGGTAGCAGGAAAAGGTGGTCAAATTGTGCGTGCAGCTGGTGCGGCAGCGAAAGTCATGGCGAAAGAAGGCGACTACGTCACTATTGGTCTACCTTCCAAAGAAGTCAGAATGGTACGCAAAGAATGCTATGCCACCATTGGGCAAGTTGGTAACGTCGAATACCGTAACTTAAAGTTGGGTAAAGCAGGAAAAATGCGTCACAAAGGCAGAAGACCTGAAGTTCGTGGTAGTGCGATGAACCCTTGCGATCATCCTCATGGAGGTGGAGAAGGACGCGCTCCTATTGGAAGAAGTGGACCTGTTTCCCCTTGGGGTAAGCCAGCTTTGGGTAAAAAAACTCGCAAGAAAAACAAACCCAGCAACAAGCTAATTGTTCGTCGCCGTCGTTAATTAATTGGTGATTTTATAAATTATGAGTCGTTCTTTAAAAAAAGGGCCTTTCATTGCTGACAGCCTGCTCAAAAAAATTGAAAGGTTGAATGCTAGCAATAAGAAAGAAGTAATCAAAACTTGGTCTAGAGCCTCGACCATTCTGCCCTTAATGGTGGGACACACTATCGCCGTACACAATGGTCGTCAGCACATTCCTGTGTTTATTAGCGATCAAATGGTGGGACATAAACTAGGAGAATTCGCTCCTACCCGTACTTTTAGGGGTCATGCTAAGAGTGACAAAAAAGGGAGACGCTAGATATCACTATGCCTATAGATACTAACAACGAAGTTAAGGCGATCGCCAAATACATCCGTATGTCTCCTTTTAAGGTCAGACGGGTGCTAGACCAAATTCGTGGTCGTCAATATCGAGAAGCTTTAATCATTCTCGAATTCATGCCTTACAAAGCCTGCGAGCCAATCCTTAAGGCACTGAGATCTGCTGTGGCAAATGCAGAACACAATAATGGGTTAGATCCCTCATCTTTGGTGATTAGCAAAGCCTTTGCTGATGGTGGACCTGTCCTCAAACGTTATCGTCCTAGAGCGCAAGGTCGAGCATACCAAATCCGTAAGCCAACCTGTCACATTACTGTGGCTGTAGCGCCAGAAGTAACCGATTAGAAGTTTAATTAATTACTATTTACGAGGAACCATTTGTGGGACAAAAGATACACCCAACAGGATTTCGCCTGGGAGTCACCAAAGAACACCAGTCATGCTGGTATGCAGATACCAAAAGGTATCCAGAGTTACTACAGGAAGATCGTTTAATCAGAGAGTACGTCAACAAAGAGTTGAGTAACGCAGGGATTTCGCAAGTCAAAATTGAGCGAAAAGCTGACCAGATTGATTTAGCAATTCATACTGCTAGACCAGGAGTTGTAGTTGGTCGTGGTGGTTCAGGTATCGAAAAACTCCGTACAGAGCTACAGGGGAAAGTCGGCAACAATCGTCAAATACGTATCAACGTAATTGAAGTACCCCGTGTTGATGCTGATGCTGCATTAATCGCCGAATATATTTGTCAGCAGCTGGAGCGGCGAGTTTCTTTTAGGAGAGTTGTGCGTCAGGCGATTCAGCGAGCACAGCGAGCAGAAGTTTTAGGGATCAAAATTCAAGTTAGTGGTCGCTTGAATGGGGCAGAAATTGCTCGTACAGAGTGGGTCAGAGAAGGTCGAGTTCCCCTCCATACTCTAAGGGCTGATATTGATTACTCTTATCGTACTGCCTTAACTATTTATGGGATTTTGGGTGTAAAGGTTTGGGTCTTTAAAGGTGAAATTATTCCAGGACAGGAGGATGCCCCTGTTCCGACTCAGGCTCCCCGTCGCCAGCGCCGCCGTCAAAAATTTGATGACCGCTCAGAATAATTATTAACAAGACTTATTTAGCAAAATAATACTATTATGCTTAGTCCCAGAAGAACAAAGTATCGTAAACAGCATCGTGGTCGCATGAGAGGCATGGCTTACCGCGGTAGTACCCTGAACTTTGGTGATTATGCACTCCAAGCGACAGAGCCTTCCTGGATTACCTCCCGTCAAATTGAGGCTGCTCGTAGAGCAATGACCCGCTATGTTAAACGGGGTGGGAAAATTTGGATTCGAATTTTTCCTGACAAACCTGTTACCATGCGTCCTGCGGAAACTCGAATGGGTTCTGGTAAAGGTTCTCCCGAGTTTTGGGTGGCGGTAGTTAAGCCAGGCAGAATTATGTTTGAAATGGCTGGTGTTCCAGAGTCTACCGCTAAAGAAGCAATGCGCTTAGCAGCTCAAAAGCTACCCATCAAGACTAAATTTATTACTCGTGATGAGGATTACAAATAATGGCTCTACCAAAAATTGAAGATGCAAGGAAGCTAGGCGAAGATGAGCTAGCAGCTGAAATTCTAGCGGTTAAGCGCGAATTATTTCAATTAAGGCTAGAACAAGCAACTCGACGTTTGGAGAAGCCTCATCTGTTCAAGCATGCTAAACATCGTTTAGCACAACTCTTAACCGTAGAACGTGAGCGTGAAATCGCTGCTAGCAAAGGAGAATAGATTATGGCAGTAAAAGAAAGAGTCGGCGAAGTGGTCAGCGACAAAATGGATAAGACCATTGTAGTAGCCATTGAAAACCGTTCTCCTCACCCTAAGTACGGCAAAATTGTCGTCCGAACCAAAAAATATAAAGTTCATGACGCAGAGAACCAATGCAAAATTGGTGATCGCGTACGGATTAAAGAAACTCGTCCTCTCAGTAAAACGAAACGCTGGACGGTCGAAGAGATTATTGAATCCAAACAATCATAACTAATGGTCAGAAATATTTCTGATCTCTATCAACCTAATTTCCCTGGTCGAAGTCAACCATGATTCAACAACAGACCTATTTAAATGTCGCTGATAACAGCGGCGCGCGCAAGCTAATGTGTTTGCGTGTCATTGGCAAAGGAAACAGTCCCTATGCCTTCATTGGTGATGTCGTAGTAGCAGTAGTGAAAGACGCATTACCTAACATGGGGGTCAAAAAATCCGAAGTTGTCAAAGCAGTTATTGTTCGTACGAAACAAGCTGTAAATCGTCCCAGTGGCATGAGTATCCGCTTTGATGATAATGCGGCGGTAATTATTAATGATCAAGGAAACCCTAGAGGGACTCGCGTCTTTGGTCCTGTAGCAAGAGAATTAAGAGAGAGAAACTTTACCAAGATCGTCTCTTTAGCTCCAGAGGTAATTTAAATGGCAAAAGCAAAAAAAGCAACTACTCGCCAGAAAATGCACGTCAAAAAAGGAGATACCATTCAAGTGATCTCTGGGCGTGATAAAGGTAAAGTAGGCGAAATAACTACTGTAAATCCGAAAACTAGTCAAGTAATTGTTGAGGGCGTAAACGTTCGCACTAAGCACGTCAAGCCCCAGCAGGAAGGAGAATCGGGGCAGATTGTTACATTTGAAGCTCCAATTCATAGTTCTAATGTAATGCTGTACTCCACAAAGGAGAAAACTGTTAGTCGTGTTGGTTATACCTTCACCGAAGACGGTCGCAAAGTGCGAATGCTCAAAAAAACTGGCGAAATTATCGACTAATTTTTAAAGTGTTAGCCCATTGATAACTTATTACTCTCCTGACCAAGCCCAGGAAAATTGAATCATTATATTATGCCAAAACCACTCAAAACAAAATACTTAGAAGATATAGTACCGAAGCTAACCGAACAGTTTAGCTTTAGTAATGTCCATCAAGTACCCAAAGTAGTCAAAATCGTTGTTAATCGCGGTTTAGGGGAAGCATCACAAAATGCTAAGGCTTTAGAATCATCCTTAAAGGAGTTGACGGTAATTACAGGACAAAAGCCAGTAGTAACTAGAGCGAAGAAAGCAATCGCTGGCTTTAAAATCCGCCAAGGAATGCCCGTTGGGGTCATGGTTACACTCCGAGGAGAGAAAATGTATGCTTTCCTCGAACGGCTGATCGCTCTAGCATTGCCTCGAATTCGTGATTTTCGTGGCATAAGTCCCAAAAGTTTTGATGGTCGTGGTAACTACAGTTTAGGTGTTAGAGAACAACTTATGTTCCCTGAAATTGACTACGACAGTATTGATCAAATCAGAGGGATGGACATTTCGATCGTCACTTCCGCCGCGAACGATGAAGAAGGGCGAGCTTTACTCAAAGAAATGGGAATGCCTTTCCGCGACAATTAACGTTATTTGCATATCTAAAACATAACAATAGGAAATAATGGCAGCAACCGATACTATTTCAGATATGCTGACCCGCATCCGCAATGCCTGTATGGTCAAGCATCAAACTACCCAAGTTCCCTCCACTCGCATGACTCGTGCGATCGCTCAAGTTTTACAGAGTGAGGGTTTTATCGAGGGTTTTGAAGAAACTGGGTCAGTACCCAAAAAGTTTATTGAAATTTCTCTAAAGTATAAAGGTAAAAATCGCCAACCAATCATTAGCACCCTCAAACGGGTGAGTAAGCCAGGACTAAGAGTATATTCCCGTAAAAAAGACATTCCCCGAGTTTTAGGTGGTATTGGGATTGCGATTGTTTCTACTTCCCGTGGAGTAATGACCGACAGAGAAGCTCGCAGTCAGGGAGTTGGCGGTGAGATACTTTGTTATGTCTGGTAATTTAACAGGAGTAAATTATGTCTCGTATTGGTAAACTACCGATCCCGATTCCCGACAAAGTCAGTGCCCAAATTGAAGGGCAACTGGTTACGATAAAAGGACCAAAAGGAACTCTAGCGAGAGAAATTCCTGAGCCGATTGAAGTAAAGCAAGAGGGAAACACGATCATCGTAACGCCCACTAATAATTCTCGTATTGGTCGCCAACGTCATGGTCTTTGCCGAACTTTAGTGGCAAACATGGTAGATGGAGTATCTCAAGGGTTTCAAAAGCGCCTACTAATTCAAGGGGTTGGTTACAGAGCTCAAGCTCAAGGTAAAAAATTAACGCTCAACGTTGGCTACAGCAAGCCTGTTGAGATGGAAATGCCCGATGGCATTGATGTTGCGGTAGAAAACAGAAACGTCGAAGTCATCGTTAGTGGAATTAGTAAAGAAGTTGTGGGTAACGTTGCTGCCAAAATCAGAGCTGTTAGACCTCCTGAGCCATATAAAGGGAAAGGAATTCGCTACTCTGATGAGCAAGTAAGACGTAAAGCGGGTAAGACAGGTAAGTAAAAATCATGAAGCTTTCACGTAAAGAATCAGTAAAACGTCGTCATCGACGGGTACGTAAAAAAGTTAGCGGTACTCCAGAACGCCCTCGTTTATGTGTATTCCGTTCTAATAATCACATCTATGTTCAAGTTATTGACGATGTAGCTCAAAATACTCTAGTAGCTGCATCAGACTTCAATCTCGAACAGAAAGGTTCTACCTGTCAGATCTCGGCAGAAGTAGGTAAATTAATAGCCCAAAGAGCTTTGGAAAAGGGTATTGCTAAAGTGGTGTTTGACCGCGGCGGTAACCTCTATCATGGTCGAGTAAAAGCTTTGGCTGAAGCGGCCCGTGAGGCTGGCTTGAATTTTTAAATCAAAATATCAAGGATAATCACTATGGCTAAATCTAATAAGTCGCGTAAAAAAGGTCGCGCTAAAGATAAAGATTCTGCTTGGCAAGAGCGAGTAGTACAGATTCGTCGAGTCAGCAAGGTAGTTAAAGGCGGAAAAAAGCTCAGTTTTCGGGCGATAGTTGTCGTTGGTAATGAAAAAGGACAGGTTGGTGTTGGTGTTGGTAAAGCTGCTGATGTGATTGGTGCAGTACGTAAGGGTGTAGCTGATGCTAAAAAGCAACTTGTTGAAGTATCTCTCACCAAGGCTAACTCTATTGTCCACGTCACGAATGGCGTTGCTGGGGGAGCAAAAGTATTTATGCGTCCTGCTGCTCCTGGTACTGGAGTAATTGCTGGGGGAGCAGTACGTACTGTACTGGAACTGGCTGGAGTTAAAAATATTTTGGCAAAACAGCTGGGTTCTAATAGCCCCTTAAACAATGCCCGAGCAGCAGTAGATGCATTAGCTAGTCTTCGCACTTTCGGTGAGATAGCAAGGGAAAGAAACATTCCGATTGAGCAACTATACGCTTAAGCTATTGGTTATTGAGCATTAAACATTGAACAATAATGAAACTAGAAAATCTTAGCCCTAAAGAGGGCTCAAAAAAACGTAAGCGTCGGGTTGGTCGTGGTATTGCTGCGGGTCAAGGAGCTAGTTGTGGGTTTGGAATGAGAGGTCAAAAATCTCGTTCGGGGACAGGAACTAAGGCTGGTTTTGAAGGGGGGCAAATGCCTCTTTACCGAAGAGTTCCTAAACTGAAGCACTTTACTCTGATTAATCAAAAGCATTACACCATTATAAATGTTGAAGCTTTAAGTTCGTTACCGACTAATACCGAAGTTACTTTAGAATCTTTGATCGAAAGTGGGATACTCACTAGTAATGATGGTCCACTCAAAGTCTTAGGTAATGGAGAACTGAGCGTAGCATTGACGATCAAAGCGGCAGCATTCACTAAAAGTGCCGTTCGAAAAATTGAAGCTTCTGGTGGTAGCTGCGAAGTTATTGCTCAGTAAGAGGACATCGCATTTGGTATATCATAAGGATCACAGGTGAAAAATTAAATTTTATATAATTATTTCTCCGTAAACAACTTATTTATTACCAAGCATATAAGAGGAAAACCTATATGGTTAGAGAAAAAACTCCATCAGCGCAGGAGACTTTTTTGCAGATGGCACAAGCAGCGGGTCTTAGGGGTCGGCTCTTGGTTACTATAGGTCTCCTAATTTTAGTGAGATTGGGGGTTTTTATTCCTGTCCCTGGAATTGATCGCCAGCTCTTCGGCAATTTTATCGATAGTTCAAGTAATTCATCCATAGTTGGATTTTTAGATATCTTCACTGGTGGAGGTATTTCGGCTTTAGGGATATTTGCTCTAGGTATCTTGCCCTTTATTAATGCCTCAATCATTATGCAGTTATTAGCTACTGCAATTCCAAGCTTAGAAGACTTGCAAAAAAATGAAGGGGAAGCAGGAAGGCGGAAAATTTCTCAAATTACCCGCTATGTGGCATTAGGCGGAGCAATTATCCAAAGCTTTGGGATTACTTTGGGCTTACTAGTTAATAACAGCATCATTGAGAAAAGTGTTATTCCGATTGGGGAAACTGTATTGGCATTGACTGCGGGGTCGATGTTTGTGATGTGGATTTCTGAGCTAATTACCGAAAAGGGTATTGGTAACGGAGCCTCACTGCTTATATTTGTCAACATTGTTGCTGTATTGCCCAAAACTCTGGGAAATACGATCGAATATGCTCAGAGTGGTGGACGCGAAGCGATCGCTCAAGTGGTACTGCTGCTGCTAGTCTTTTTAACAATGATTGTGGGAATCGTCTTTATTCAAGAAGGGACTCGACGTATCCCAATTATTTCTGCTCGCCGCCAGGTAGGCAGAAGAGTATATCGCGAAAGAAGCAATTATCTTCCCTTAAGACTAAACCAAGGTGGAGTGATGCCAATTATTTTTGCATCGTCCGTTTTATTTTTGCCAGCCCAACTATTGGGATTCTTACCTGGTGAAGGAGCCGTCAAAACTGTGTTTACTCAGATTGCAGCAGCTGTTCAACCTGGTAATTGGCCATATATCGTAGTTTATTTAATTCTCATTCTGTTCTTTAGCTACTTCTACGCTTCTTTAATTGTCAATCCTGTTGATATGTCCCAGAATTTGAAGAAAATGGGAGCTTCCATCCCAGGAATTAGACCTGGAAAAGCAACGAGTGCTTACTTAGAGAAGGTATTAAATCGTTTAACTCTTCTCGGGGCAATCTTTTTGGGTCTAGTGGCGACAATACCGACCTTGGTAGAGAGTGCAATTCCAGCAGGAACTACAGTATTCAGTGGGTTTGGAGCTACTTCTCTACTAATTCTAGTTGGGGTAGCAATTGATACAGCTAAGCAGATTCAGACCTACGTTATTTCTCAGCGGTATGAGGGGATGGTTAAACAGTAAGGCTATTTATTAGGTATATCCAAGTCTAAATTTGAGACTTGGCAAGTAAAATCTTAATCTTAATAACTTGATATGGCAAAGCGATTAATTTTCCTTGGTCCTCCTGGCGCGGGAAAAGGAACTCAGGCTCAGATACTGTCTGAGAATCACCAGATTCCTCACGTATCAACAGGTGACATTTTACGTGCTGCCGTGGCTCAGCAAACTCCTTTGGGTTCTAAAGCTCAAGGTTATATGAATCGCGGCGAATTGGTTCCAGATGCTTTGATTTTGGATTTGATTCAAGATCGGTTGACTTATGAAGATACCGCCAACGGCTGGATACTTGATGGTTTTCCTCGTAATGTTAACCAAGCTGCTTTTCTCGAAGAATTGTTGATCGAGCTGACTCAAAATTCCGACTGCGTTTTAAATTTGGAAGTCCCAGACGAAGTTCTAGTCTCGCGGCTTTTGGAAAGGAAGCGCAAAGATGACAATGAGGAAACTATTCGCCGTCGCTTAGAAGTTTATCATCAGGATACAGTGCCGGTAATTGATTTTTATCAGCAAAGAGAAACTCTAAAAACGATTGACGGTAATCAATCTATGGCAGAAGTGACCAAACAGCTGAATGAAGCAATCGCATAAAATTGTACTTCAAACAACAGTACTTAAGTTCAATCTTGTAACTTAACGTCAGGCAATTATAAGGACTCAAAAAAAGCAATTTCAACTCTAAAGTGAAAGGCTATTCATGCCTAGTACACCGATAAATAGTAACTGCCATTAACTTTTTATCAAGAAGTAGCGGAGAGCAACATTGGCTAAACAAGATTTAATTGAGATGGAAGGCACTGTTACAGAGTCTCTTCCAAATGCAATGTTTCGTGTCGATCTGGATAATGGCTTTAATGTTTTAGCTCATATTTCAGGGAAGATTCGGCGCAATTACATCAAAATTTTACCTGGGGATCGGGTCAAAGTGGAATTAACCCCCTACGATCTGACCAAAGGTAGGATCACCTATCGTCTCAAAAATAAGTAGTGAAACGAAAGTATCGAATAGTCAGAGCAACAATTGTTTGACATTAGACTCGATTAATTTATATAATAATAGGCTTGCAGTGTGGCCAAAGTAAGGCATGAAAGTTAGACCATCAGTAAAAAAAATGTGCGAAAAATGCCGTGTTATCAAAAGACGCGGTCGGGTAATGGTGATATGTAGCAGTAACCCCAAGCACAAGCAACGTCAAGGGTAACTAGTATTGCTTACCCCAAGGTTTCAGTTTCGATTGAAACCGTTTAAGCAAAGTCATTGAATAGGCATTATTTAGGGAGTTAATAACGTGGCAAGGATTTCTGGCGTAGATCTTCCCCGTGACAAGCGTGTGGAAATCGCGCTGACTTACATTTTTGGTGTAGGTTTATCGCGGGCTCAAAAAGCGATCGCCGAAACTGGAGTTAATCCAGATATCAGAGTACGAGATCTATCTGATGAAGATATAACCAAACTTAGAGGATATATCGAAGATAATTACCAGGTTGAAGGTGATTTAAGACGATGGGAGGCTATGAATATCAAGCGTTTAGCTGATATCGGTACCTATCGCGGTCGTCGTCATCGCATGGGGTTACCACTAAGGGGTCAAAGAACCCGTACTAACGCGCGGACAAGAAGGGGTAGAAGACTGACAGTAGCTGGTAAGAAAAAAGCTCCTGGGAAGAAATAGCCTCACAAAATGTAATTGTAATTTAAGCATAACTACACTACGAAAAGTAATATGGCGCAACCAAAAAGAAGAAGTGGTGCGAAAAAAAATAAAAAAAATGTACCTAATGGGGTGGCTCATATTCAGTCTACCTTTAACAACACTATCATCACTATTTCTGATACCAGAGGTGACGTAGTATCTTGGTCTTCGGCTGGGGCAAGCGGCTTTAAAGGAGCAAAAAAAGGAACCCCCTTTGCTGCCCAGACAGCAGCTGACAGTGCGGGGCGTCGAGCAATGGATCAGGGAATGCGTCAGGTAGAAGTGATGGTGAGTGGTCCTGGGGCTGGTCGAGAGACTGCTATTCGAGCTTTACAAGGTGTAGGATTAGAAATCACTTTGATTCGTGATGTAACCCCCATACCTCATAATGGCTGTCGTCCACCAAAACGACGTAGAGTCTAACTTTTAACCAATCATCAAAATCCAAAGTTGTAGCTAATTACAACTACTGTGATGTAGGTATATCCAATTTGCTTGTCAAAATAAGAGGGAGAGCAGCCTGTGGCGCAATTTCAAATTGAGTGTGTAGAGTCTAAAACCCTAAAAAACCAGCATCAATATAGCAAGTTTGTC
>JBCDEP010000121.1:0-20376 GCA_039179675.1 Cyanobacteria bacterium P01_G01_bin.67 | reverse complement strand
TCCCGAAGCGGTGGGTTATCATTGGCATCCTCCGTTTAACCTAGAGCAAATTCCCCAGATGATCGATCAAGAAATTCAACGGGGAAAAATGGGCGTAGTTTTTTACCAGAAACATCCCACCTTTGATGTCAAAATGATGATTCAAATGACTCTGTTACACCGAATGTTATGGGGAATCTTATCATTGGGTGGCAGTTTAAACGAACGTAGTTTACGACCATTATTACAATGGCTGATTGACCGAGATAAACCTCAGTTAGCCGAACAAGTAGCCCGTATTTTTCTTAACTGGTATAACGTTCAAGGAGTTTATGCAGCTTACAATCAACAGCTATAGATTATGCAATTATTTTATGTTGCTGATTGATTACTAATCAAAGCCAACAGGATCGACTGATCCCATAGAACAAACATCACGATTTCTCACTGTTTCGCTGTCTGTAAAGAGTTCCGCCATAGTAGTATCAGATTCAATCTCACCCAGTAAATTAAGCTTTAACTCAGCGATCATTTCCCTATTAGCTGGTTGAGGATCAGTGTCACAATCGATTGCTACCTTATCGCCTGCATTGTTACCAAAAGCTGTATCAAACTCTGCCAAAATTTGTTCAGAAGTAATATCAGCACCAATGTTAGCAGCAAATAATTCTTGTACTGAGGAACTGTTAACCTGATCTAGCAGTGCCAGAGACTCACGGTAATATTCTTCTGGAGTTTCACTATAACAAGTGCCATGCTTATACCATTCATGTAGATGTAAGTCAGATGCTACACCAGGCATTTTACGCTGTAATTCCTGAAATAATCCGTCGGATAAGCTAATAGGCGGTAGTTCTGACCAAGTACTGCTATTGCGATCAAGAGCTATAATTTCGTTACTAACATTGCAATAATCATTGCCCCTTGGTTGAGGCCACAATCCATGAAGGGTAAAATTTACGGCATCGAATCGCTCTATAGTCTGACTTTCACATTCAGTTTTATCCTGGTGGTTTTCACAAAACGCAGGCTGCCAACTTATGGCTAATAAATTATCGATGCTAGTGACTGGGTTAGATACATCATCAGAACTACTTAATAATGTTCCACAGCTAAGATCAACCCATCTTTGTTGTGGTTCGGCAGCTTCAATTTTCAAATAATAATGAGTTGCCTCATCTTTATTCTTAGCGGTAACAGGGTAAGTCTGACCAGGAATCAATCTAATATCCCCAGGATTAGTTCTTTTCCTAATTGACTGAAAGGCTTCACAGGCATAACTCGCCTCAAATTGATCGTCTAAAGCTACGCTGGCATCTACGGTCGTGATTCCTACACCCAAACTAAACCACAGAGTAAGTGCCAGAATTAATAATCTACGTAACACTATCATGATTTTTATAGTTGCATTGGACACAAATAGGCTACCAAGCAACAAGACTTCTAATACCCAATAGCGTTAAAAATTTATATTTTGGCGATCACTTTATCCTTTAAGCTTGCTTAATCAATTAATATTATTGAGAGCTAAAAAGTAATTGATTCTTCTTCTTAAATAAACTGTTAAACTTGCTTTATCTAATCGAGTTTGTAGGAAGATAATTTACTCCTGCTGCTTCTGTATCAGAGCTAGTATAGTCAGATACTTTCAATGAGTTTTTGTACTGCTGTTTTTAGTAGTTTAAGTTTAGTCTTGTCAGGTGCTAAGAACGCTTGATTTGAATCGTGTTATGAGAGTCAGAATCAATCAGAACATTGAGCAAGTTTTACCACAGGTGAGCCAAATAATTTTTGGAGGTGCATAATCTTAAATTATTAAATTTGAGTATAAAAAAGACCTTATTTTGTAATACCAAATTAACATTCTAAGAGTCAAACTTAGCTGAAAAATGGGGGAGCAAAGATGAAAAAGTTATTGTCGCCGATAATATCCAATATAATAGCTATCTTTTATCTATGTTGTTGGTTTGCCTTTGCTCAACCTGGTTCAGTATTGGCAGCGGAAATATTTCCTGATTTGGATGGTGCCGTATTAGAAGCAGCGATCGCCAATGAATACCGTCCTGAAAGTACCTTGGGCTATAGAAGAGGTCGGGATATTCTGTATACTCAAATTGATAACCGAGATGGCACAGTTACAGGAATTTATACAGGTTATCAAGCAGAGATCTCTCCTGATTCTGAGTCACCTAGAAATGATGCCACAGCGCAAAACATTAATGCCGAACATATTTATCCTCAAAGTAAAGGTGCTAAAGGTCAGGCTAAAAGCGATTTACATAGCCTTTTTGCCAGCCGCGATCGCGTAAATTCTGCCCGCAGCAATAGTCCTTTTGCCGAAATCAACGATGCTTTGACTCAAAAATGGTTTAGAAACGAGCAAGAATTGAGAAGCATTCCGACTGCATTAATCGATGAATATAGTGAATCTCTCAATAATCGGCTATTTGAACCAAGAGAGAATAAAAAAGGAGATGTTGCCCGTGCCATGTTTTACTTTTATACAGTTTATCGCTTTCAAGCCGATGAAGAAGATCCTAATTTTTTTCTGCCACAGCAAAACATCCTCTGTCAATGGAATCTTGAAGATCCCATAGATGACCAAGAACAAGAACGTTCTCGTAGAGTTGCTGAATTTCAGGGCAACGAAAATCCATTTGTGCTTGATTTCAGTTTGGCACAGAGAACATACTGTCGAGAACCTTAATTGGTTACTTGCGAGGCGGCTTAGAAACTAAGAATTAATAACAAGTTGATTTGATTCATTGGTGTCTCTTCAGCTAATCAAGAGCGTGCTTCAAGATAACTAAATACTAAATAGGGTTCGCCCGCAGGTACTAAATACTGATTAGCAGACCCCATAGTTCAATATAGACCAGCAACTTGAGAGGGATTTGGGAAGAATAAGTAATAACGGTCTATAAATTGAGCAAATATAAAAATATCCTCCAATTAATTGAGCCGAACCTAATTTTGTAGAGATAATAGAGCTAGCAACGCTTAACTGTCCCTGCACAATATTTATCTAGCTCAAAATGACTCAGATTCCTTCTTTCAATTTTGTCATCAAGCTAGCTCTTATCCTCCTTTTAAGCATTTTGCCATCTCTCGTTTATTTGCTCATATTCCAAAAGGTAAAAAAACGTTGGCAGACGAGGTTGAGACGCGCCCAAATCGTCACTGGATATCATCATAATTATCGAGACAGAACGCATCGTGATATTTACAGCAATCGCAATGCTCATTCTTTAAGAGAGCATCGTCGACCAGTTACCAAATATTTTATTGGTGATACTACTTGCATCAATAATGCTCATTCCCCTTATATTCGCTGTGCAATTAATCCTGATGGTCCTTGTGATGATTGTATCCATTACGAAAAGAGTAAAAATCGCGATTAATTCTGCTAGATGGTGTGACCAAGTATCGTCTAGTGTCGGATCATTCCTGGAATAAATGGTGATAGTAGCCTAAATCAGATGCTGTTTTAATATAGTGGAGCTAATTAACAACAGAAAATGGTTACTAACCTACAAAATACATAATGTTTGATCTCCAGCTTATTGTTAACGGCATTGCCATTGGAAGCATTCTGGCATTGGCTGCCATTGGCTTGACCCTAACCTATGGCATCCTCAAGCTATCTAATTTTGCTCATGGAGACTTTATGACTTTGGGAGCATATTTAACTTGGCTTGCTAATACAAGCGGTTTAAATATCTGGCTGGCGATGATCTTAGGAGCAATGGGCACAATTATTACTATGTTGATTGCCGAATATCTCCTCTGGAAACCAATGCGCGATCGCCGTGCTAGTGATACGACCCTAATTATTATTTCCATTGGACTAGCTTTATTTGTGCGTAACGGTATTTTGCTACTTTATGGCGGTAGTAATCAACAATATCAGCTACCTGTGGTTAAAGCTTTAGAGTTTGGCGATCTAAGAATTGCCTTCTATCGGCTGATTGTAGTGGGATTAGCGATCGCCGCAATTATTACGCTCCACCTTATTCTTAAAAACACCAAAATGGGGAAAGCAATGCGAGCAGTTGCCGACAATATTGATTTGGCTCGTGTTTCAGGAATTAATGTCGAACGAGTTGTCTTGTGGACATGGATCATTACAGGTACGTTAACTGCTTTTTCAGGGGCAATGTATGGCTTAATTGCTGTAGTACGTCCGAATATGGGTTGGTTTTTGATCTTACCGATGTTTGCCTCAGTAATTTTGGGAGGTATTGGTAATGTTTATGGGGCGATCGTTGGTGCGTATATTATTGGTATTGCTCAAGAATTGAGTGTTCCCTTTTTAGGTTCAGAATATAAGCTAGGAGTAGCTTTGGGAATTATGGTCGTGATTTTGTTGGCGCGTCCTCAAGGACTTTTCAAAGGATAAGAGATGAAGGACAAGAGATAAATCAAAAACAAATACAAAAGCAAGCGATCGCATCTAACCGAATTCGCCTCAAAGTCCCGATTAAAATCTATTTGTGCTGCTAATTTAAATCAGGAAAAAGCTACCGATCTAACTTAAACTTAGTTTTCATAATTATTTTTGGTGCAAGATCGACATAGTTACTTATGGTTATTCTATGTAAGCAATCAAAAAAATGACAAAACAAGTAGCTTTTTTAGGATTAGGCTTGATGGGTGGTTCAATGGCGGCTAATTTAGCCCGTCATGGTTTCCAGGTCAAAGCCTGGAATCGGACAAGCGATCGCCCTGAGGTAAAAATTGCCGCCGATGGCGGGGTAACTATTGTTGATTCAGTTGCAGCGGCGGTTAAAGATGCCGAAATTGTCTTTACCTGTGTTGGGGATGTTCCCGATGTCGAAGAGATTCTCTTAGGAGAGATGGGTGTAGCTAACTATGCCCCAGCAAAGACCCTAATAGTAGACATGAGTACGATTGGTAGTGTGGCGGCTAAGGAAATCGGACAACAGCTACAGCAAAGGCAGCTCAGATTTATGGATGCTCCTGTCTCGGGAGGAGATATCGGGGCACAACAGGGAACCCTGACCATTATGGTTGGCGGTAGCACAGCAGATTTCACCGAGTGCTTGCCTTTATTTGAAGCAATGGGAACCAATATTACTCTTTGCGGTGATCTTGGTAGCGGACAGGGAGTCAAAATGTGTAATCAAATTCTCTGCTCACTTTATATGGTGGGATTATGCGAAGCCATGCAGCTAGCTAAACATCAGGGAATCGATCCTAATTTAATTGTCGATGTTTGCGGTACTGGGGCAGCAGGCTCTTGGGCATTGTCTAACTTAGGGGGCAAAATTATCAATCAAGATTACGCTCCAGGTTTTGCGATCAAGCACATTGTTAAAGATTTACGATTAGTTCAATCAATTAATCAAACTTCGGGGGATAATCTCCCAGGTACCGAATTAGCCGATCGCCTGTTTAAAACAATTATGGCAATGGACAAGGGAGAGGGCAAAGAACAAGGAACTCAAGCCATGATTCGCGCCTATATAAGTAAACACTAAACATTGAGCATTGAGCATTCAACAATAAGATAATGTCTAGCTAAGAGCTAAAAACTAAAAGCTAAAAGCTAAACTAAAAATATCCTCACAAAATAATGAGTGAAGCAACAATCAGTAACGAACAGCACAAGCAAAAGATGCAGCGGCGCAAGGAGGTGCAGGAGCAGCGTCTAGCCGAGAAGAATCAGGAAAAGGGTTTAATTATTGTTAATACGGGCAATGGCAAGGGTAAAACCACTGCTGCCTTGGGAATGGTAATGCGATCGCTCGGACATGGATACAAAGTGGCGATTGTCCAGTTTATTAAAGGTGCCTGGGAACCTGCGGAAAAGGCAGTTTTACAAAGATGGGAGGATCAGCTCAAGTTTCACGCTATGGGGGAAGGCTTTACTTGGGAAACTCAAGACCGCGAACGAGATATCGAGAATGCCAGTGCTGCCTGGTCAACCAGTTTAGAATATATCCTAAATCCGGAATATCGATTAGTACTTTTAGATGAGATTAATATTGCTCTCAAGTTAGGATATTTGGATATCGACACCATACTTGCAGGTTTGGCTCGTAAACCTGAAGATTCTCACGTAATTTTGACAGGAAGGGGCGCACCTGATAAATTAATCGCGATCGCCGATCTCGTAACCGAAATGTCTCTCGTCAAACATCCTTTCCGCGAACAAGGAATTAAAGCTCAGCCAGGAATCGAATTCTAGCTAATCAGAAAAAATGCTATTTTAGTGGGCGTAATTGGTGGGTTGTCCGCCAATGTTGACCGCCCAGTGATTTCACAATTCTTTCTGTTGTCCGCTGGCAATATATCAGTCGCAAGATCAATTTTAATGAGTAGCAAGACTTCTAACATTGGCATTCAAATTTGGCTGGAACGTACATTAGCAGCACTATTTCTAGGAGGACAAGTGGTAATCCACTTGTTGCAGGGTAAAATACATCGTCAAAATACGACGGAACAAATGGCGATCGTGGGACCAGACTCGATTGTGATTGCGCTGGTGACAGCTGCGTTCGTGGGGATGGTATTTACAATTCAAGTGGCGCGGGAGTTTCTTAATTTTGGTGCGGTACAAGCCGTGGGCGGGGTACTGGCTCTGGCTCTCAGCCGTGAATTAGCCCCTGTATTAACCGCAGTCGTCCTTGCTGCTAGGGTCGGTTCAGCATTTGCGGCAGAAATTGGCACCATGAAAGTTACCGAACAAATTGATGCGCTATATGTTTTAAAAAGCGATCCGATAGATTATCTCGTTATTCCTCGCTTAATCGCCTGTTGCGCCATGTTACCCATTCTGACCATAATTTCTTTGGTGATGGGTCTTGTGGGAGGAGTGTTCGTCGCCGAATTATTTTATGGTATTTCCCAAGCCACTTTTATTGAGTCGATCAACACGTTTTTGCAACTCTGGGATTTAGTTAGTGCTTTGATTAAAGCAGTGATCTTTGGCAGTATTATTGCCATTATTGGCTGTAATTGGGGGTTAACGACAACGGGAGGGGCAAAAGGAGTAGGAGAATCTACTACCACCGCAGTGGTGATGGCGTTAATTTCTATTTTTGTAACTAATTTTTTTCTATCCTGGATTATGTTTCAAGGTTTAGGTCGTCAGTTTTTAAATTAGTCGCTTTTGGCTTATAGGTCATTGATCGCTTCAGGGATAACCATTGGAGCGAAGAAAACTCTGCAACCGGACAAAGTTACAATGACACTCATTGTAAAATGAGAAACATAACCTAACTAATACCTAACTTAAGTCACGGGAATAACTAATAACTGCCAAATTCCTCACCTGACTAGTGGCAAAATTAAAGATATAGCCTTCTGAATCAACCAATTGAGGTATCACCATGACCACTAACGTAGAAGCTGACAATTCAACCCAAGTCGTCGAACTTGCCCCTAACTTCAGCATTCCTCTAGTTCTGCTGTTGATCGCCGCTGGTTTATTTTTTGTCTCCCGGTGGTTGGGTGGTGCGATCGCTATTTTAGGTTTGTTTCTGACGATGCAAACGTTTCTGATTAGGTTACAGTTTACCGAGCAGGAGCTTAATGTACTGCGTTTGGGCACGATTATTCGTAGTTTCCCCTATAGTGAATGGCTGAATTGGGAAATTTTTTGGTCGCCTCTGCCAATTTTGTTCTATTTCAGAGAAGTTAAAAGTATCCATTTTCTGCCCATCATTTTTGATGCTTCAACCCTGGCGAATTGTTTGCAAAAACATTATCCTCGTTAAAAAACAAGATTATTTACTTTCTGGGCTTAACTTATTTTTATCTTGGCATTCTTATGACTTCTGACAATCTCCCCCTTTCCGAATCGGACAATTATAACTTTGAGGCTAGAGAATCATCTGAGTCACCTCAATCAGATCCATTGCCGACAGAGGTTAATGCAGATGCCAAGCAGGATATTTGGTCAGCTGAAAACATTACAGATCGTACTGTAGATTCTCAGCCAAAACCATCAGAAGCTAGCCAGAAATTTGATGCTGAAGCAGAAACTGAATCTGTTACTAATGAGTCATCAGCTGAACCTGACTTACCTGACCTATTTGTGGACAGTTGGCTAGATGAATCGGCAACAGAACCATCCACTGCTGTTAACCCACCTCAAGCCAAAATTGATGATGAGGTTACGCAATTAGAACAGCAAAAAGCCAGTTTACAGCAAGAAATTGCCGAGCTAAAAAGCCACAAAGAACAGCTGCTTTCCCAGCAAGTAAGAGAACTTCAAGCAAGTTTAGCCAATATGGTTGAAGAAGGCACTAGAGAATTAAGAGAACGCAAAAAGGCGCTCCGAATCGAAATCGAGAAATTAGAACGCCGCCAAGAAAGAATTAATCAGGAAATGCGGAGTAACTTCGCTGGCTCCTCAAAGGAATTAGCGATTAGGGTGCAAGGTTTCAAAGAGTATTTAGTGGGCAGTTTACAGGACTTGGTGAGTGCGGCAGACAAGTTAGAATTAGCTAAGGCAGAAACACCCTCTCCCCGAAGTAGAGAGCCAAGAAGAAATCGAGAAAATCCCTCCAGAGAGGAGAGAGGTAGAGACGAGAGCAGAAGAAGAAGCCGAGACGATCGCAGTAGAACCAGAGTCAGCTCTGAGCGTAACGCAACAGCACAGTTTTCCGAGCCAACTTTTGCCGATCAAAGTAAGCGGATTCGTCAACTTTTAGACCAATATCGCAACAATCCTGACTATTATGGTTCTCCTTGGAAGTTAAGACGTACTTTTGAGCAAAATCAAGCTCAGAAGGTTCAAGAATGGTTTTTTGGACAGGGTGGAAGGGGCGCTATCGATAGTATGGGGAGTCGTCTCCAAAACATCTTAGTTGCTTCCGCCGCAATTTCCATTTTGCACAGTTTATATGGCGATCGCTGTCGAGTATTAGTATTGACAGATACTCCTGAAAACCTGGGAGAATGGCGCAGAGGATTACAGGATTGTTTGGGCATATCTCGTAATAACTTCGGTGCTAATCGCGGTATTACATTATTTGATGCTCCTGAAGTTTTGGTGCAGCGTGCTGAACGTTTAATCTCCGATAAACTATTACCCGTGATTATTATCGATGAGACCGAAGAATTATTAAACTTATCGGTTTTGAAGTTTCCTCTATGGTTGGCGTTTGCCTCCCGCAATAAATCAACCTCTGCTAATTATTTATATTAATTGCCTGGAGTATTTGTTTTACTACAAAAAGCCGTTAAACTATTTCTACAATATTTAATCTGGCTATAAATTATGACTCTCCATCTCACTATTAGCGTGCTGCTAATTTTGGCTGCTTATCTTCTGGGTTCAACTCCCACAGGATATGTGGTTGGGCGTTATTTAAAAGGAATTGATATTCGCGAACATGGCTCTGGCTCAACGGGAGCAACTAACGTATTACGCACCGTTGGGAAATCTGCGGCGATCGCAGTACTCTTGGTCGATCTCTTGAAAGGTTCATTAGCGTTAATTTTAGTCAATGCAGTCTATGGCTATGCACCCAGTGAATTTTTACCGACTACTTGGCATCCTTGGTTAATTACCGTCGCTGCTTTGAGTGCCATTATCGGACACAGTAAATCAGTTTGGCTCAACTTTACAGGGGGAAAATCTGTGGCAACAACTTTAGGGGTGCTGCTGGTGATGAATCCTCTGGTTGCTTTGGCTACTTTTGCCAGTTTTGGCGTTGTTTTGGGAATTTCTCGGATCGTTTCCCTCAGTTCTATCTGTGGTGCGATCGCAGTTAACATCTTGATGCTGGTATTTCATCAGCCCCTTGCTTATTGCATCTTTGCGGCGATCGCTGGTATTTATGTTATTGTTCGCCACAAAACTAATATTCAGCGTTTGCTGGCTGGTGTGGAGCCTAAAATCGGTCAAGCATGATGAGATTATAGGCGATCGCTCAGTTGAGGGATTTGAGAAGATAAAATAGGAACTTTACTAAAAAGTTTGACTGAAATCTAGTAGAAGTATTGATTGCTTTTACTAGATTTTTTATATGAAATCCTCATGGGGTGAAAGTAAGTTTAAAAGTAGATTGCAGATTAAATCTGCTAGGAAACAGAATTGTCATCTTCTCAACTTGAATAACTGCTTGAATTATCGCTTCATCCTTGATCCTTCATCATTTCGTCCTGGGTGGTGTATGCTTCCTCAAAGAGTTAATCATAAATATAAAAAATAAATGTCAATTAAAACAGATAAAATTCAGGCGGGAAAGTTCCAGTGGTTTTATCGTCAAGCTGAAATAGAAAGCGAGCGCACTCCCGTACTTTGTTTGCATGGCTTACCCTCCCATAGCTACACTTGGGAAAAGTTAATGTCCCTTCTGGCAGATGAAGACATCCCTAGTATTGCTCCAGACTGGATTGGCTCAGGATTTTCTGACAAACCTGGCAAGAAAGATTTTGCCTATACCCCAGAGGCATTTGTCCAAGAATTAGGTGAGCTAATTTCTGCTTTAAGGTTAGAAAAATTTTATCTAGTTGTCCAAGGATTTTTGGGTTCAGTGGGAATTCAGTATGCTTTGCAAAACCCCGAGGGACTCGCAGGATTAATCATTCTCAATACTCCGATTACTGCTGGTGCTAAACTTCCCTGGTCAATGAAACAAATGACCTTGCCTCTTGTAGGAGACATGATGACTCAAGATCCACTGCTAGTTGATCGCACGATCGAAAAAGGTAGTGGCTTCGTGGTAGAAGATCAAGCACTTAATATCTTACGTAAACCTTTTCTGCAAAGCTCAGATGTCGGTCGCTCTTTGATGGTTACCCTGAAAAAGTTACAGCTTGAAACCATAACTCCAGAGATTGAAACTGGGTTACAAGATTTTGCGACCCCTACCCTAATCATCTGGGGTTCAGGGGATCAATGGTTAGATGTTGCTGCTGTCCAAAAGCTGGCTGCTGCTAATTCAGAAATTACTCTGGTTGAATTGCCAGAAGCAAAACATTATCCTCAAGAACACTGGGCATCAGAGATTACAGAAGAAATAGTACGATTTTTTCGTCGTAAAATTTTCTAATGGTGCAGGTTTCCTGAGAAAATTAAATTACTGTTACATTTGTTTTGAGCAAGATGAAGATTTTTCGCCCTATTCTTTCTTTAATATTAGTTTTAGCGACAACCCTATTAGTAAGCTGTGGTAGTCCCAGTGCTTCTGCGCCCCCAACCTATACTCCTGAAAAACTGCAAAAAATTAAGACTTACCGTATTCCCTTAGACGTTGCCCGTCAGAGACTTCCTGAGCTTGGTGAATCGATTCGTCAGGAAGATTGGGTCAATGCGGATTCTTTTTTGCATGGTCCTCTCGGTTTGATTAGAAGAGATTTGACTTATTTGTCTAATGCTCTGCTTCCCGATGAGCAGGAGCCTGCTTTGGACTTAGCCAAAGATATTTTTAAACATTTTGAAAATATTGATGCCGCAGTCAATGAAAAAGACTACACTTTAGCCAATAATCAGTATCGTGAGGTAGTAGCTGATTTGGATACTTATGCTAGTCTAATTCCTCAAACTAAAGAGCCAGAAGACCCTGCTAAACAAGCTATGAAAGAGGCTGAAAATACTTTTGCAGGAGTTAAAGCTGAAGTAGAAGAAACCATCGAACAGATTATTCCTGATTTAGATGAAGATGCTTAAAATCATTATCTAGTCGAATATGAGCTATTTAGGCTTGGCATTGCCGAGCCTTTTTTAATTGCTAGCTAGCTGAGGTAAATCAACATGAGCAAAATTGTCATTATTGGTTGCGGGGTGGTAGGAGCGGCGATCGCCTATGAACTGAGCCTTATTAAAGGATTAGATATTACTGTCATTGAGAAGAATACTGCCGCTTCTGGTTCTACAGGAGCCGCTTTGGGTGTCTTGATGGGGGTAATTAGCCACAAGAAAAAAGGTCGTGCTTGGCGATTCCGTAGTGTTAGTTTGCAACGATATCAAACTTTGATTCCTAAACTAGAAGCTAAAACTGGCTTAAATATTTCTGTCAATCATCAAGGAATATTCAAGCTCTTATTTACTGGAGATAATTTGGACAAATGGCATCAGCTTAAAGAATTTCGTGCCGCTGAAGGTTGGCAACTAGAGATCGGCGATCGCTCTTTTGTCAAGAAACATTGTCCGCATCTAGACAGTGAGAACCTGATTGGAGCAGTTTATTCCCCCCAAGATAGGCAAATTAATCCCGTTGAACTTACCCAAGCTTTAGTTGCTGCTGCCCAGGCTAACGGAGTTGAGTTTAAGTTTGGAGTCGAAGTACAGGATTTCATCACCCAGACAGCAGAGGAATTATCAACCTGTCAATATTTAACAACCAGCATCGGTCAAATTGAAGTTGAACAACTAGTTATCTCAGCAGGTTTAGGTTCAACACCACTGACTCTATCTCTTCAACAGACAATTCCGATCCGTCCTGTATTGGGGCAAGCAATTAAATTAAAGCTAAATAAACTTTTAGGTAACTCAAATTTCCAACCCGTAATTACAGGTAATGATATCCATATCGTCCCTTTAGGTAATAATGAATATTGGTTGGGGGCAACGGTAGAATTTCTCCCTGAGACAGGAGAGAGTATAGCGGATGCAGAATTATTAGCAGAGGTGATGCAAGGTGCGATCGCTTTTTGTCCTGGACTTAAACAGGCAACTGTACTTGATACCTGGTCGGGTAAACGTCCTCGTCCTGAAGGCATTCCTGCACCAATTATTGAAAAATTGTCAGGATATAGTAACGTTTTGCTCGCTACCGCTCATTACCGTAATGGGGTCTTGCTGGCTCCTGCAACCGCTCTCGAAGTAGTCCAGATTTTATTGAAGTAAGTAATTAAATTAAGTCTTAAATTATGTGGTGATTATGCTCTAATTCCCAAAAATTAGTCGTACATTCTCGCTTCTAAAGCACTGGGGTTGTCTTCACAATAGAGTTCAAATTCACTTTTGGGTTTTTCCACAAAGTCACTCTTATTAAGGATATCGCTGATGGAAATAACCCCTAATAATTCTCCTTTAACTACAGGAGCGCGACGAATACGAGTGTTGGCAAACAAACGAGCCACATATTCAACTCCCAAGTCGGGGTTAACTATGACGCAAGGTTTAGTCATGATTTCGTAAACTCGCATTTTTTTCGGATCGTGTCCAAAGGCTGCGACCTTATAAACAATATCCGTTTCCGTCACGATGCCGTAGGGGTCAGAGTCGCTGCGGCGATCAACAATCAAAGCTCGTAAACCCTTGTCTTTCATGATTTTTACGGCTTCGGCGATCGTAGCTGAACCACTAATGGTAACAACATTTTTAGTCATGATCTCTTGAGCTTGCATCATCAATCAGATCCTCCTTAAATTAATTAATTTTTTTGACTAAACTAGTCTTCTAGTCCTCATAAATCCGACACTCAGGAGCATCAGGATTTTCAGCACAAAAAGCTTCTAGGGAATTAGTCTTTTTTTTTTCTTGGCGTTTATGAGCCGCAGCTGCCTGCAACTCTTCTACTTCATCCCAAGCAGCAGCACATTCAGGGGAAGTTGCTCCCTTACTCGCACAGATCGCGCGAGCCTCTTCTCTTGCCACATCTATTCTGTCTTCGATATATAGCTGTCTGGGCTTCTCGACAAAATCACTCTTCTTCAGAATGTCACTAATAGAGACAATTCCTAAGAGCTTCCCTTCAATTACTGGCGCACGTCGAATACGAGTGTTGGCAAACAGCCGAGCTACATACTCCACCCCCAAGTCAGGATTAACCACTACACAAGGCTTGGTCATAATTTCATAGACTCGCATTTGCTTGGGGTCCTGTCCAAAGGCTGCCACTTTATAAACAATATCGGTTTCGGTGACGATGCCATAAGGATCGGAGTCACTACGGCGATCGACTATTAAAGCTCGCAGACCCTTATCCTTCATGATTTTTACTGCTTCGGCAACTGTTGCTGAACCGCTGATGGTAGCTACGTTAGCAGTCATAATATCTTTGGCTGTGAGCATGAAGATTTATCTCCTTAAAATAAAATTTAATGAACCTTAAAGCTAAGAGCTACGTCAATAGTTTCGCTGGCAACAGCATTAATTGTTTTTGATTCTCTTTCATCATGGCAGAAGTGCTAGAGGCATGGGCTTCAATCACGGTGCCATTGAACGAACACATAATCATTAAGTAGTCACAATGAGAACATTCTGTTTGAATGACGTGATTTTGAGGACAATTGCTGTATTTTGCTTCGGAACTATTGAAATAGCTGCGAGTCGCCCAACTGCCGCAGTTGGGACAGGGAACTCCGAACGTATGATTCATAGCTAGATTTATTCTAAAGTAATAGTGGGCGAAAGAAATAGAGGCATTGATTAACAAGACATGGGATTAATAGTCAATGAAGAAGAAAATTATCTTGCAATCTTCTCCTTTTTTATTCTTAAACCGTTATCTCTTTAACCTTGCCTCTAGTGCACTGACAAACTTTAGAGTTTCACTTGTTTTTCCAAAACGTTGCTGAAGGTTTCATAGGATTGAATACCAAAAAAATTCTCTACTACCTTGCCGTCGCGGAAGACTAAAACTGCGGGAATGCTTCTAATACCATATTTTTTAGCCGCATCGGGATTTTGATCGATGTCGATTTTAACTACAGTTGCAGATTCAGCATAGTTTGTGGCTAGCTGATCGATTAGTGGCGCAACTACTCGACAAGGACCACACCAAGTTGCAGTGTAGTCGGCAACTACTAACTGATTCTCGGCAATTAATTTTTCAAACTCGTTGTGATCGACAAAATTAGCTTTAGGAACTGAAGTCATGTGTTTAATTTGTTGTAGTATTTTTGATGATTAATGTGTACTGGAATAATTCTTTTAATACAGCTCATCCTCTTGATGAGTCATGATTTTGCAGTCGGAAGTAGGATATGCCACACAAGTTAAAACAAAGCCTTGTTCCAATTGTTCATCATCAAGAAATGCCTGCTCGGATTGATCTACTGTTCCCGATAAGATTTTCCCTGCACAGCTGGAACAGGAACCAGAACGACAAGAGATAGGCAAGTCGAGATCATTTTCTTCTGCTGCATCAAAGATGTATTGGTCGTCTGCAACTTCAATGGTTTGATTGATTCCTTCAGCTTCATTAACTAAAGTTACTTGATACGTTGCCATAATTTTGCTTGTTTTACTTTTTTAGATTTAAATGTTTTGTTGATAAACTGACGAATAACAGGGTTAATTAATTGCTTGAATAGAACTATGAGTACAGAAAATCTGCAAACCCACAATCAAATTTGGCAAAGACTAGAACAAGGCAGACAAGCTAAGGCTGCGGATGGCGGTTACGCTGGCTATGGTTCTCCTGCATTTGGTCAGAAAGTAATCAATGGGGAACTAGTAGCAGATTCTCAGGAACAACAAATTATCGAATTAATTCGCCGCCATCATAAATCTGGTAAATCGCTTCAGCAGATTGCCGATTGGCTGAACGATAATGGTTATAAAACCAAGCGAGGTCAGCAGTGGCGCCGAATCTCCATTAAACGAGTTTTAGACCGCCTTTATGGCAAAAGCCGTAAAGTTGATTCTGTTCATAATTCTTCTAAAATCAATTGATCACCTATTTAAGCTCAAGAGCTTTCATTGAATGAATTACAACGCCTACTCTGTTACATCCCTAATAATAAACCTTGAGCGAAATTAAAACTAGGCATAAAGATAAATAAATGCCATTACTCTGTAACATCTGTCATGAATTACCAGCTGATATCTGATGTTGAAGAGAGTTGAAAATAATTGGTAGATGGTCAGTGTAGCTAAAATTATCAAGCAGAAATAAGCATTCCTCTTCAACATAAAACCGCTTAACAAAACTTTGTTCAAATTAACCAGCATTCTTAATTTAGCAGTGGTAAAAATTCAAAAATCTTGCTATGGAATCTAATGAGCAGCTTTTCGCATCACCAGATATAGAGTCGGCGATTGATCGATCGCCCTTAACCATTGCTCCCGATACGCCATTAGTAGATGCGATCGCCATGATGGGTCAAGCTAAAGGCAATAGCTGTAAACTTGGGGCTCATGAGGAAATTAAAAACTCGGAATTTCAGATAGCTAGTCACAGACGTTCGAGTTGCGCTCTAATCATGTTAGAGGGAGAGTTACAGGGGATTTTAACTGAGAGAGACATTGTTAAACTTACGGCTAAAAAACTAGCATTTGATTCTGTTGTAGTTGCCGAGGTCATGACTCAACCAGTAGTTACTTTGGCGAAAAATAATCTTAAAGATATTTTTGCGGCGTTGTTTTTATTTCGGCGTTACCGTATTCGTCATTTACCAATCGTGGATGATACAAATCGACTTTTAGGAGTTGTGTCTCCAGAAACTATTCGTCAGGCAATGCGTCCTGCTAATTTACTCAAGCTGAGACGGGTAGCAGATGTGATGAGCAAAAATGTGATTCATGCTCTGACAACGGATTCTGTGTTGCACCTCGTACAGTTGATGGCTCAACATCGGGTAAGCTGCGTTATTATTGCCGAAGCCGATGTACAAGAAAATATTTTAATTCCTGTGGGAATTATTACCGAACGCGATATTCTCCAGTTTCAGTGTTTGCAGATGAGGCTAGATAATCTAGAAGCAGGAGAAGTTATGAGTAGTCCCTTGTTTCTCTTGAGTCCAGAAGATTCACTACTAGCGGCACATCAAGAAATGCAACGTCTTCGGGTGCGTCGGTTAGTTGTCTCTTGGAATTGGGGACAAGGATTGGGAATCGTAACTCAAACCAGTATGCTGCGTATTTTTGACCCGATGGAAATGTATGGGGTAATTGAGACTTTGCAAAGTACGGTGCAGCAATTGGAGCAAGAGAAAACTGAGCTTTTGAAGTTAGTTAATGAAATTAGTTAATGCTTGGTGTGAATTGGCTTCGTTGTTAGTTGTCCTAAAGGAAGATGCGGCAAACTTACGCCTCACATGCGGACTTCGTCCTTTGTCGCTTCGCATATTAGTTGTTAGTTATTGGAAATATGCGATATGAGAGCGCATTATCTATTGTTCACTATTATTTGATTCGGGGGCAAATTCAACTTGTTCATAAACTTCGGCAATTTTACCTGTAAATTCCACGCTGGTTAATTCAAATTTGCTATCTTCTAGCTGATAAAATTGAAGCAACCATAATCCTGCTTCAGTACGACGAAAACATTCAATTCTGGCTTTTTTGGTATTGATCAGTACATATTCTTGCAGAGTAGGTAATGATTGATAATCTGCAAATTTATCTCCACGATCAAAGGCTTCAGTAGAATCAGATAATACTTCAATAATTAGACGGGGAAATTGTTTGTAAATACTATTTACTCTATCCTGCGATTCACAAGTCACCATCAGGTCAGGATAGAAAAACCGATTTTTGGTTTCAATTTTTACCAACGGTGACAAAGGCTTTCGCCGCATGTAAGCCCTGTCGTTTTACGGCAGGGTCGCTCACCTTCATGTCAGAAATGTATACTCGATAGTCAGAACCTCTCAAATATCCTAGTAACAAGGCAAAAATATTTCCAGCAATAGATACATGGGTATCAGTCACACCAGCCATAGCGTAAATTTCGCCATCGATATATTCATGCTTAATCTCCCTGTCTGCTTCTAGCTGAAGATATGCTTCTGGTGTCAGGCGAGAATCTTGCGAGGAAGCAATCATAATATTGTTTAGTTCATCATTACCAACATTGTAATTTTAATATTCACTTGAGGAATAGCGATCGCCATAGATCAAAATACTCTTGATTTATCTCTCTGAAATTCTTGGCTGGGAAGATTATAAGTCTTGATTTGTATTCCCTAAGCCTGGTAAGCATAATATGTAGTGTAATACAGTGGATTCAAGTTTACTCAGATGCGGCGCAGAGATTTATTAAAGTATTTATGGTTAGAAGCGATCGCTTTAAATTGTTTAAATTTAAATAAGGCAGAGGCTAGTACCTGGAGTTATCAAGGAGCAACAGGGACAGATTTTTGGGGAGAAGTTGCTCCCGAATTTCAAGTTTGCAATGCAGGTCAAGCTCAATCACCAATCAATATTGAACCTGGGGTTATTCCTGAGGTTGGCAGTTTAGATTTGAATTATCAGGATACACCACTCAAAATTTTTAATAATGGTCGCACCATCAGAGTCGATTATCAGCCTGGAAGCAGGTTGAATTTAGATGGTCAGGATTATGAGCTATTGCAGTTTCACTTTCATCAGCCCAGTGAGCATTTAGTATTAGGTCAGGCGGCCGACATGGAAGCACATTTTGTTCATCAAAACCAAGCTACAGGAAATCTAGTAGTTTTAGCGGTATTAATGTCAGCAGGTAGAATAAATCAGGCTGTAGACTATATTTGGCGTCAAATTCCCCCGTCTGATAATCGAGCTGCTCAGATCTCAGATTTAACAATCAATGCTTTGCAGTTATTGCCAGAAAATAGTCAACAATATTATCGTTATCAAGGCTCCCTAACTACTCCTCCCTGTAGTGAAATTGTTACCTGGCTGGTATTAAAACAACCTGTTACTGTATCGCGATCGCAAATTGAGCGTTTTTTGCAAGTTATCGGTAATAATGCTAGACCAGTACAGGCTTTAAATAACAGAGCAGTCTCGGAATTTAATTAGTAAAAATTTGCATTCTTTGATTTACTCGATCCGTTAAAATTATTGATACTTCAAAATATTGAAAATCGAGCAATAAATGGTCGCTTCCGAGATCTCATCCCCCTCCTTAATTGAAATTGCCCAGCAGACCCGCACCGCAGCGAGAAAATTGGCAATCTTGTCTACCGAAGAGCGAAATTTGGCTTTAGAAGCAGTGGCACAGGCTCTAGAAACAGCTACACCCGACATTATTGCCGCAAACGAAGCTGACTTAAAATCTGCCGCAGCCAATCATCTTGCTCCTGCATTAACCGCCAGATTAAAATTGGGGACATCTAAACTGCAAGCAGCGATCGCAGGAGTCCGAGATGTCGCTAAATTAGCAGATCCATTAGGAGTAAACCAGATTCACCGCGAGTTAGATCAAGGCTTGATTTTGAAGCGGGTGACTTGTCCTTTGGGAGTACTAGGGATTATTTTTGAGGCACGTCCCGAAGCTTTGATTCAAATTACCAGCTTGGCAATTAAGTCAGGTAATGGTGTCATTCTTAAAGGTGGTAGCGAAGCGATTAATTCTTGTCAGGCGTTAACGAAGGTGATTCATCAGGCGCTAGAGTCTACGGCAGTTGACCCTGCTACGGTGCAACTATTAACTACTAGAGAAGAGATTAAGCAACTCCTTGGACTAGATCAGTATGTAGACTTGATTATCCCCAGGGGTTCTAATTCCTTTGTGCGCTACGTCCAGGATAATACTCGCATTCCCGTCTTGGGTCATGCCGATGGCATCTGTCATCTTTACCTAGACCAAGCCGCAGATCTCGATAAGGCTGTTAAAATCACCGTCGATGCCAAGACTCACTACCCTGCCGCCTGTAATGCGATCGAAACTCTACTGGTGCATCAAGACATTGCAGCAGAATTTTTACCCCCAGTAGCCAAGGCATTATCTGCCGTAGGAGTCCAGCTAAGGGGAGACGAAGCCACCAGAAACATCATTGAAGCTAAAGCTGTTCAAGAACATGACTGGCAGACCGAATATAGCGATTTAATTCTAGCGATTAAGATCGTCGATTCTGTCGAAAATGCGATCGCTCATATTAATCAATATGGTTCAAAACACACCGATGCGATCGTTACTGAAGATCTATTAACAGCAACTATCTTCCAAAATCAAGTAGATGCAGCAGGAGTTTACCATAATTGTTCTACTCGCTTTGCCGATGGTTTTCGCTATGGCTTTGGGGCGGAAGTAGGTATTAGTACTCAGCAGATGCCTCCCCGTGGTCCCGTTGGTTTGGAAGGCTTAGTGACTTATAAGTATCAGGTTACTGGCGATGGTCATATTGCAGCTACCTACACAGGAGAAAATGCCAAGCCTTTTACCCATCGTGATTATTAATTAGATTGGATGTTGCTTTTAGTAATCCCCAGTGTGCCAGCAACATCTTAAATATCAGCAGTGAATTTTATGATTTATTCGGCGATCGCATCTCAGCAAAATGTTCATTGATGTTATTAAAAAAGGCGATCGCTCTTTAGTAAAAAACAATCGGCTTGATAAATTACTATTTTAAATCTTATAGTAATTATTGCTATGGCAAAAATCCATACTTATAAATTCCAGGTAAACCATCAACTTCTATTTTTGCACCAAACTTTTCCTCCCAATTCCTTAATGCTTCATTACCTTTGAATATTAGGTGTTCCATTTTGAACACGCACAAACATTTTGGTGGTTCGATTATTGTAAGTAACATCTTTGT
>JBCDEP010000252.1:0-5161 GCA_039179675.1 Cyanobacteria bacterium P01_G01_bin.67 | reverse complement strand
TTTACAAATTGATAAAAAAGATTGTGTAAGTATTAGTAGGTAATTAATCTAAAGTGCATCCTAATTGCAGATTCGGGTTACATTTAAGTAATTTAATTTGGTTGCCAAAATTGAACATGTTTTCAATGTCATAAATGTCATTATTTTTTGACATTGTTTGCAATACTCTGTTGGCTATAAATTGCTATTTAAAATTAGATAGCAGAATATTTTTATGTAACTTCAATCTACAGAGAAGTATTCTCAAAACAAAACCTAACTATGGCTTATACAATTCCCAAAAGCTGTGTTCATTGTGGTATTTGCTTACCTGAATGTCCGACAAATGCAATTCAAATCGACCGAAATAATGAGCATTGGGTCGAACCAGGACTATGCAATAATTGCACTGATAACAATTCTACCCCTCCATGTGTTAGTAGTTGTCCTGATCAGTTGCCGCGACCTTTACCCGCTAAGAAAGGTCGGTATAAAGCAGAGCTGAGAATTTTAAATAGTCATCATCTTTTTGCTAATGGACATAATAATCCGATCGCTTCTTCAATGGTTGTTTGGGAAGCATGCAACTTATTAGCCAAAGGAGCGGTTTTTCCCTGGCAAATAGATAGTAATAATAAGCTTTATTACCAGCGTCAAGTCAAACAGGGAAGGGGGAAAATTGAATTTCGATTAGCAGCGGGAATTAACACCAGAGTTAATCGAACCTTGAATCATCAAGATGCAGCTTCAGTAATTGAAGAGATGGATATTCGTGCAGCATGCGTCCATCTTGTATTTGCTGCTTTCGCCACCAGTTTGGAGCGACCTTGGGAACAAGAATTTGCCGTTGATAATAAACAGCTCGAAGCCTACTTAGGCTTAAACAAGCGCAAGGATCTTAGCAAAGCGGCAAAACTTACCCTGATTAAAAGTTTGGTGCAACAACCCTGCAAACTCATCACCAATATCGATTGGTTTCGTCAAGGTAAGATCCCGTCCTTTTCTGTCCCCGAAGACCGAGTGTGGCATTTGGTCGCGATCGATAATCACTTTCAGGAGGATACCCAAGGAAATCGTCATCTTGTGGGAATGACCTTTAGAATCAGAGCAGGATTGTGGGCTAAGTATTTTCTAAACAAACAGGGATATAAAAAGTATGTAGCGTTCTATCAGTACGGCATTTTACCCAAATTTTTGTTAACCACAGTGATGACTATCTGGCATCAACATGAAGGTACAGTGAGGATGATGTTATGGCTGTTGTTTAAAACCAAAATGGGTAAGCAACAGCGGATTACGATCCCCAAATTAATGCATGTGGCTTACGGAGAAGCAAAAGTCAAAGAAGCGGCATTGAGTCGGGAAAAACGCAAGCGATTGTTACGCAGATTTGAGGGTGATTTGGAAGTTCTTCATCACTATCAGATCAAGCCGATTTTCGACCCAGTGACTTATCCCACCAAAATTCAGCCATTGTGGGCAAAATTAGCGGCTGTACCCGATGATGCAGATGAAGCGATGGAATTTTGGATAAATGATGGTTGCAATGAAACTAGTATTACCGACCCGGCACCTCCTGGAAAGTGGAATTTACTCATGAAGGCAAGGATTCTTCATTTTGAACTACCTCCAGAGTGGGATAAACAATTGTCTCGTTGGGAAAACAAAAAACAACGCAAAACTCGTCGTCAAAGTAAAACTCAAACTGTAGCCCATTTGAGTGCAGAAAGAATTGCGAGCGCCCGTAAAAGTTTAGGAATTAGTCAGCGAAAACTAGCGCAGCAGCTAGGTAAAAGTCAAAGTTGGATTCGCGATATTGAAAATAGTCGCTTTGCGGCGAAACCAGGAGATCGCCTTAAACTGAAAAAGATTTTAGAAATAGAGGAATAATTTATTAGTCATTAGTCAGTAACTATTCAAGGCGAATACCGAAGGACTAATGACAAAAGACATATAACCAAAGATTTAATGAGTTTTAGGACAAACTTCTAGTTTCTCAAAACCTTTAGGTGAACCCAGTCCGATCCAAGCATCAACTTGAGAGCGATTAAATCCGATTTGATAGTCATCTCCTACTTGAATTAGTGGGCGACGAATCAAGGTCGGGTCTTGAATCATGAGTTCGAGGGCTTCAGTTTCACTCAGATTTTCGGGTTGTATTTCCCCTAATTTAACTGGCGCTGCCGTAGGATTGAACCATTCTTTGATCGGGCGATCGCCAAAAAAGGGACGTAACCTGGCAGTTGTCCAAGGAGTTTCAAATATATTGTGTGCAGTTACTTCATGACCAGAAGCCCACAACAAAGCTTTCTGTTTAGCATTGTTAACGCACCCTGGTCTTTCATAAAAAATAACTTGTGCCATGATGATCTCCAGTAATAAATAGTTATTTGTACCATCGTTGTGAGTAGATGGATGTAAAGCAAGCCCTTTGTTTGCCGATTCGAGACCATAGGGAATCCTTTAGGGCATATCATTACGAAACGAAAAAAACAAAAGACAAGCAGCTACAAATAATGAGTTTTTAGTATCGAGGTAAGAATACTCGGATAAACATAATGATGTTTAACTTTTCCTGGCATTAAAATCAGACTAGGTGCTTTTTTACACTGCTTCTGACAGCCAGTAAGTTTAATCTGCACTTGGTGTTGTAATCCTAATTCCTTTAGGGCTTCTTTTAATGCATCATAAAGTCTCTTGCCTCCTCGTTTAGAGCAACTAGATTGGTAACAGATCAGAACTGTACCTTTAGCTACATTTTTAGTTACACTCTCTAGTTTGCTATGGGATTTGTCAGTACTAGAAATAGAGGACAAGACTGAGGCTGATGTTCCTACTTGAGTATTAATAGTAGTATTTTCCAGCTTCGTAATGTGATCGCTTTTTAGCTTTAGGGGACTAAAACGTCCTGGAGCTTTTTGCTCTACAGATATTGCCAGGCGATCGCCTTTGGAGAAGGTCTGTCCTAAATTTTGTCGTAATTCTTTTGCTAATTTAATCGCAATAATACGGTCTTTAACCTGGACTTGAATATATTTAAATTCACCTCCTGGCTTAGGGATAAAACTGATAAATTCTCCTACTATTGTATAAGTTGAATGAGGGGATCTTGATGTTTTCATAATCTTATCTTCCGTTTTGAGATTTTTAAAATTTTGTCTGTAATTTCTGATTCTGGTTGATGTTACCTAAAAAGCTTAAATACAATTTACACAAGAACATTTTCTATGGTGAACATTGAGTATTATCTAGGTAGTTTTAGATCGATAACTTGCACAGCTGACGTTACACAAATTAATAAATCAATTAGTAGATTCAATACAGCTGAAAAAATGCGAGCTTAACTTTTGATCTGTTCTCATAAATCGATGATTGGGTAACATTAGTAATAAAAAGGAGGCAGATATAAATAATTTCTGAACCGAAACTATTTAAACGTAAAAGTTACTTTTTATCTGCCCCCCATTGTTTTAGGAATTGTAGTCAAAGTCAGGGTTTTCAAGGCTGACTCAAAACAGTATCCGTTTTACTCGTTAATGATGATTGACCCATCAATCAAACTTCAAATGGTACTGGGGTCAGATGGTTTTCTTCCAGCTGAATACTGGGCTGTTCTCCAGGAGCAGTGATCATCCTCGCTCCCTTGCCACTAGTAAAGTAGTTCCAAACCCACTGAATGATGACAATCAATTTATTATCAAACTCCAGTAGATAGAACACGTGGATAAACATCCAAAAAGCCCAAGCCAGAAACCCTGAAAGCTTAAAGAAACCCATATCTACTACGGCAGCGTGTTTGCCAATTACGGCTAAACTCCCCCAATCCCAATAGCGGAAAGGAGCAATCCTCTCTCCCTCAAGACGGCTCGTGATTAGCCGTGCAACATATTTTCCCGACTGCATTGCCACAGGAGCCACTCCAGGTAGTGGTTTACCCTCTTGGTGAGAGTAATTTGCCAGGTCACCAATAACGTAGATGTTGTCGGCTCCTGACACATTAAAGTTGGAGTCAACTATTACCCTTCCAGTCCTGTCTAAGTCAGCTCCAGTTGATTCCGCTAGGTTTTGTGCCATAGCTGAGGCTTTCATGCCAGCAGTCCACAACACCGTCCTCGCTCTGATTGATTCAATTTCGCCATCGTGACGAACATCAATTGTTTGAGTGTTCATATCAACAACTCTCGTCCCCGTCATGACTGTGACTCCCAACTGTTCCAGAGAAGTCTTTGCTTTAGCTGATAGTGAAGGAGAGTAAGAAGGCAGAATCCTCTCGGAGCTTTGGATGAGGATAATTTTTGCTTCTTTTGTGTTAAAATTACGGAAATCATCTTTAAGAGTGCCGTGAGCCAGTTCGGCTAATGCTCCGGCTAACTCAACCCCCGCTGGGCCGCCGCCGATAATGGCAAATGTCAACCAGGCCTGGCGCTTTTTAGGGTCTGTTTCTTTTTCTGCTGATTCAAAAGCAATAAAAATCCGTCGCCTCATTTCTAAGGCGTCTTCGACAGTTTTTAAACCTGGTGCCTTGTCCGCCCATTCTTGATGACCAAAATATTGGTGACTAGCACCAGTAGCGACTATTAGAGAATCATAGTTGATTTCCCGCGATCGCAGTATGACAGTTTGCTGTTGAGAATCAATTTTTTTGACCTCACCCATCAACACTTCAATATTTTTATTCCGTTTCAAAATACCACGCAGAGGTGAACTAATGTTCGTGGGAGATAAACCGCCAGTAGCCACTTGGTAAAGTAATGGTTGAAAGACATGAAAGTTGCGTTTATCAATTAGGGTGACTTTAACTTGCTCTTTAGCAAGAGTTTGTGCTGCATAAAGACCACCAAATCCGCCGCCAACAATGACAACATGATGCACAGATTTTTTTTTATTTGCTGTAAAACTCAATTACTTGGCTCCTAATTTGTGTCATTCAGGATTGTGTGTCATTTAGTATTTACTGAGTCACTATCTGACTCTTTCAAAGTAGTTAAATAAATATATTAATTAAGTATCAATAGTTACTGGGATCAGTTTTACAATTGATTACCCAGAAGCTTTAAAAAGATTTATATTTGTACTCAAAAATGTATATTAAAACTGAAAAAGATTGTCTCTAGTAGATTAATTAAGAAATTTATTTACAGTAAACAATCTCTAGTAATTGTCATTAAAGGATCTAGTATTT
>JBCDEP010000177.1:0-12587 GCA_039179675.1 Cyanobacteria bacterium P01_G01_bin.67 | reverse complement strand
TGCTCGAAAGATTTATTAGTAAGTTAGATCTTGAGCCAACTTTGATTAAATCACATCCTAACTACTCAAGTCTTTATGACTACGGAGCTATTGCCGCTTAATTTTGTCCGAACTATTGTCTAAGATGTCAACTTTAAGAACTTTAATTTCTAATTCAATTCTGGACAAAGATATTTTGTGGTGCTTTTATATAATTTGGTCAGTTTTTTTTTGGTTACTGTTATTCCTGATGTAGAAATAGTTTGACCGTCAATTTTGTCAATTTCTTGGGCTAATAAAGTTTGTCCTCTAACTCCCCTCCGATTCGCTGCTTTGATATCACTGCACATGTCATAGCCGATAGCAAGCATATCCGTAGTCTTTTTAGTTCTATTGTAGTATTCTCTCTCTACGTAGCGATCAAATTTGGTATTAGGCTCAAAATATAGCCTCAAAACTGATTTAAGGTAATTTAGTTCTGATTGTCTGGAAGCTCTAGGATAAGCTCTTGCTGATTGCTGAATTAAAATGCAGCTCAATATAATAGTTGTGGATAATATTGACTTTAGGTTAAACATTTATCATTAATACAAATAATCTATCTAAAGCTTAGTATTGTTGTTTATTTATAGATGTGGGATCAGTCAGTTTTATAAGTGATTGACCTCCGAAAGCTGGAATTGTTCAGTTTATAGATCACGAAGCAAAGAAATTCCACTCAGGTTAGTGCGATCGCTTGAACCAAAGGCGTTTATTTATGGGATCAAACAGAATAATGCTGTTGAAGTAAGTAATTGAGAGACGAATTATATAATCATTGATCGTAAGACATAGCCCAAAACTTATGGAATTAAATACAGAAATAAAAGGACAAGGAGAACCGATTCTTTGTCTACATGGTCATCCTGGTTGTGCCGTTAGTATGTCTGTGTTTACCAATTACTTGTCTCAGCAGTATCGAACTATTACTCCCGATCTACGAGGATATGGTAAAAGCCGCTACCAACAGCAATTTGTGATGGAAGATCATTTGACCGATCTGATTGCTTTACTGGATCGACATCAGATTCATCAATGTTTAGTTTTGGGTTGGTCTTTAGGCGGTATTCTATCGATGGAATTAGCCCTCAAGCAACCCGACAGATTTAAAGGGATGATTTTAATTGCTACTGCGGCACATCCTCTTAGTAGCCATCCCCGAGAGACTTGGCAAGATCTGTTATTTACAGGGATTGGGGGAATAGTTAACTACATCAAACCAGCTTGGCAATGGAATATTGATACTTTTGGAAAGCGATCGCTTTTTCGATACTTGATTAGCAACCACCAGCCAGAGTCTTATCAATATTTAGCAGCGGAAGGTGTCCCTGCATTTTTACAAACGTCAAAAGTAGCCAATAATGCCTTATCAACGTCAATTAGACAGGGATATAATCGTTTATCAGACTTATCGCAAATTGATATTCCTTGCTTAATGCTTTCAGGAGAGTGCGATCGCCATATTACCGCTGACTCTAGTCAAAAAACCGCTCAGCATTTACCAAATTGTGAGTATAAAAATTATCCCCAAGTAGCGCATCTTTTTCCGTGGGAAATTCCTAGTCAAGTTTTGGCAGACATTCAACGTTGGTTAGATCAATTTAGTCTTTAGTTCATACAGGTTAGCCTTTTGTTAGTTATTAGTTTTTACTGTTTAAAAATTTCTCTTGATTTGACTCAGTGCAGTTATGGTAAAACAATAAAGTTCTCGATTGATCGATAATAATTGCCATGACTAGTCTCGATTACAGTGCCATAGCAGAGCTTTCCCTCTCAGGAGAATTAATAGATCGCACCACGGCAAAACAAGTTTTAAATGCACCTGATGTAGTTTTACTGCAACAGTTGGCAGCAGCTTATCAAGTGCGGCATCATTATTGGTCAAATCGCGTGCGCCTGCATTTCTTACTCAATGCCCAAAGTGGTTTATGTCCCGAAGATTGTAATTATTGTTCTCAATCTAAGATATCGAGTGCTGAAATTGAAAAATATCCTCTCATCGCTCAAGATAAGATTGTGCAAGCAGCGGATCGAGCCGCCAATTTGCAGGCTGGTACATTCTGTATGGCAATTTCAGGGCGATCGCCTTCGGAATCGGTATTTAACAGTGTCCTAGAGGCATTTCAAGCTGTTAAACAGAAACACGATCTCAAAATTTGTGCTTGCCTGGGCTTACTCAGTGAGTCACAAACTCAACGTTTGGCAAAGGTTGGGGTTGATCGGGTTAATCATAATTTGAATACTTCCGAAGATCATCACGAGAATATTTGTAGTACCCATACTTTTCGTGATCGCGTAGCAACCATCAAAAACGTGCAAAAGGCTGGTATCACTACTTGCTCAGGAGGGATTTTGGGCATGAACGAAAGTGATGATGATGTGATAGATCTGGCTTATTCTTTACGGGAATTGGATGTAACTAGTGTCCCGATTAACTTTCTCATTCCCATTGCGGGAACGCCTTTAGCAGAGATCAATCAGCTCAATCCTCGTCGTTGTCTGCGGATTTTGAATTTGTTTCGCTTTATTTTACCCCAGCAAGAAATTAGAATTGCTGGCGGCAGAGAAGTCCATTTGCGATCGCTACAGGTCATGGGTTTATATCCCGCTAACTCAATCTTTGTGGGTGACTATCTTACTACCGTAGGGCAAGCTGCAAGCAATGATTTAGCCATGATTCGTGACGCTGGATTTGTCTTAGAGAATCCTGATGGCTCAGTTTTGGAGCCAGAAAATAACCAGTCGTTGAACGTGGCATTTAAGCAGTCGGCATTATCCACAGATTGAATTTAACGTAAGTCCGATGAACGACTAACGACTAACGACTAAATACTATTCGCAAATTGAACAACCAATGGCTAAAAATTGATAGTATATTGTATCGGATAGGATTGGTAAGTCTTTAGTGTCTCAAGCAAAATCTGGCTGGCAAGAAATATTCAAGATCTGGATCTTACTCAGCAAAGATCGGCGATTGCGCTGCATTAGTGGACAGATATTTGGTTTGCTGCTGATTGTTTTATTGTGGTGGCTGAACTGGAAGTTATTCCTAGCTACTACTGCTGGCATCGGCTTAATGTCTTGCTGCTATTTGATGCAGAATCCTCATTGGCAACGCTATTGGCGAAAATGTCAGGGATTGTTGGTAGGTTCCAATCGTCAGCTGGCTGTAGCTGTTGGAACAGGAGCATCTGGAGCATTTTGCACCTATCTTGCAGCATCTGTTTGGACTGATGCAGAAAATCAGTGGCTTGCCACTGGCAGCATCCTCCAAGGTGTTGTGAGCTTAACCACTCTAGCTCTTTTATGGTGGTCTTTGCGGGGCAAAAAAGCAAGATCTCTGGAAGCCAAATTAGATCAATTGTTAGCAGATTTAAGTCACGGCGATCGCCTGAAGCGTCTGATAGCGATTCGCCAGTTAACCAGGCTCTTAATCAAGAATCGCTTATCTGCTGAGCATTACTGCCAGTCGGTTGAATATTATCGTTTGATGTTAGGTGAACCTCAAGCACCAATGGTGAGAAACGCCTTGTTAGAAAGCTTGGCTATTTTGGAAGGTGATAATGGTGCCAAGCAACCTTCAGAAATCAAAATTCCGCTTCAGCTCCAACGCTCTCGCAAGTTAGCCTCGGAGACTTTCTTGCGCGATTCCATCAAAGAACAAAGATAAGTGGATCGGTGTAAATAAATATCAAACGATTTTGGCAGGGAATAGAGGGAAGAGGATTTATTTATAAGATTTCTATTGGAATGATTGTAATTTTATACTTCAATAAGCGATCGCCAACTCATAATCTCCAATGGTTGAAGCAGCATTACTACTAAAATTATTGCTGCCGTTTAGCGGATCATAATTGAAATTGCCTGAGCTACTGACGCCTATAAAATATTTTCCCGTTTCTGGGGCAGTAAATTCTAGATAAGAATCTAGAGAAGAATTCTCATTAGGGGCAGAATCATCATCATTAAATGCTAGTTGATTACCTTCTGCATCCAACACCTGCAAAAAACTATCTAAACCTGTTCCCAATTCTGCCGCATCAAGATCTAACCTAACCCTACTGTCTTGATTTAATTGAATTTGATAAATATCAACATCAGATACGGAATCAATCGTGTCAGCAATAACTTGAGGAGATTGTACTTTAGCCCCACTTAGCACATCCATCGCTTCAGCAATAGTATCATCTGGATCTAGAACAGCTACTACTGTGCTGATATCAAGAGCCAAGCTGTACTTACCCTTAGTAGAACCCGTGTTCGGGGTAAAATTGTTGCTGCCAGCAACTACATCATAATTACTATTCCCATCACTGCTAACCCCAATAAAATATGCTCCTGAAGTATCAGCAACAAAGTTCAGTATGGAATCAGTCCCCGACTCTGCTTTCAGGTTGTTTTCATCATCATCATCAAACCCTAATTCATTCCCTGCTGCATCAAATAAGCGTAGAAAGGAGTCCAAATTAGAATTTCCTGCTGGCGTATCGATCTTGAGAGTAATGCCATCTCCCTGTTCTAGTTGAAATCGATGAACATCCACATCAGTAGTTAAATCAATTTCGCCGTCAATTATTAGATTCCTAGTTTCCTGGGAACTTACGCTACTATCTACTGCCTCAGCAATAGTATTATCGGGATCTTGATCGGCAGTAACCTCAACTATATCTATTCCTAGTTGATAGCTGCCTGTAGTACTGAAGGGACTAATTACCTCCTTGGAGAAATTGGTTCTACCCCTAATGGGATCGTAAGCAAAATTTCCCGAAGTTCCTACTCCCACAAAATATTTACCAGGATTTTCAGGTAGAAAAGCCAAAGAAGCGTCCTGACTAAAATCTCCTGTAAAGTTGGCATCATCATTATCATCTAAAGCTAACTCATTACCTTCAGCATCAAACACACGCAACAAAGAATCTAGTTCTGAGTCCAATTCTGAAGTGTCGATCTGGAGGAAAACCCCTTCTGCTGCGCCTAACTCAAACTGGAAGAGGTCAACGTCTAGTTCCGTATTGATCGCGTCATTAATAACATCAGGACTCGAACCCGAGGTAGTCAGATTGCTATCTAATGCTTCCGCAATCGTGTTGTCAGGATCAGAATCAGCAACTACCGCAACTACTTCTAACTGAAGTTCATAGTCTCCCTGGCTAGTGCCCGTGTTCGGTGAAAAATTGAGATTGGTATCACCATTAACCTGATCATAGTCAAAATTGCCCGCACTACTTACCCCCACAAAATACTCTCCTGAGACTTCTGGGGCAAAGGTGATCGCCGAGTTATTGGTAATCTGCTTCAGATCCTCAAAGCTATTGTCATTGAAGGCTAATTCATTACCATCAGCGTCAAATAAGCGCAGATATGAATCTAGCGGAGAATCTTCCCCTTGAGCATTGAGGTTAACCCTGATTCCTGTTCCTGCTTCTAACTGTACCCGATAAATATCTACGTCAGAGTTGGTTTGAATCTTGCCGCTAATAACAGCATTAAAATTATCTGTGCTGTCAATGTCTGTATCGATTGCCTCAATAATTGTGCTGTCTGGATCGCGATCGGCTTCAACTTCAACCAGATTAAAGCTTAAATCATAGCTACCTGGAATAAAGCTATGTGAGAACTGATTAAGATGATCACCATTGAGAAGATTGTATTGTTGATTAGCAACACTGCTAACTCCCACATAATAGGTTCCCGTAGAGTTAGCAATAAACCCAAGGTAAGAATCTAAGCTAAATTCCGCTCCTGGCTCGGTAAAATCATCATTAAAAGCTAATTCCTGACCATTAGCATCAAAAATGCGGAGAAAAGAATCAAAATTGACAGTATTGTTAGCCTGGTCAACTGTATCAATGTCTAGTGTAATTCCCTGTCCCTGAGTTAACTGCAAGGAATATAAATCTATATCTGACAACTGATCGATGCTGTTGCTCAAAGTTATCCTTTCTGCTTGAGTCACACCGATTCCACTCTCGATCGCTTGAGAAATCAAATTATTCAATTCGGGTGACATCAGACTAACCTCTCTACAAACTTTAAGCAAAATTGTTAGGATTTCATTATATTCATCATGCAATAATTTTGGCAGACTAAAGCTCTTAAGTCTTTTTGACTGCTTTGACAACAGAGTAATGAGACAAGTTGAAGGTATTAATCTAAGATCAATAACTGCTTGTATTTATTAGTACATGTGTGAGCCTTTTATTAGTTATTAGTTGCTAATAGTATTCCAGGAACTATTTTTGAATATTTGAAAATTAGGAGACAACAATAATCTTAAATTGGTAATTTTCAGTCTCAATATTCATGTATCAAGAAACATCAAAATAAGTATAAAGAAGGCGGGTCATTACATGACCCGCCTGAGCGATTTAATTTGTGACTAGAGATTTCCAACTTATTTAGCTAACATTTCCGCTGATAATTTCTTAAAGACCAATCTTTCCCCTTCAACATCCACAAAGATCGTATCACCAGGATGATATTCACCTCTAAGAATTGATTTGGCGATCGCCGTCTCTAAATATCTCGATATGGCACGTTTTAGTGGTCTGGCACCATATACAGGGTCATAACCCAAATCAGCCAGATAGTCTAAACCGGCTTCAGAAATTTTCAATGCTAGCTTTTGCGCTTCGAGACGTTGCTCTAATCCCTTTACCTGTAGTTGGACAATATAGCGTAGCTGCTCTTTAACCAAAGCATGGAAGATAATAATCTCGTCGATCCGATTGAGAAATTCGGGACGGAAACTATCTCGCATTGCCGCCATTACCCGCGATCGCATTTCTTCATACTGACTATCATCTCCTGCCACATCTAAGATGTACTGAGAACCAATGTTACTGGTCATGATGATAATTGTATTGGTAAAGTCCACGGTGCGACCTTGGGAGTCGGTTAGTCTCCCGTCATCCAGAACTTGCAGCATCAAGTTAAAAACATCGGGGTGAGCTTTTTCAATCTCATCAAACAAGATCACCGAATAAGGACGACGACGAATCGCTTCGGTTAACTGTCCTCCTTCGTCATAGCCCACGTACCCTGGAGGCGCTCCCACTAAACGGGATACGGAGTGTTTCTCCATATATTCCGACATGTCAATCCGAATAATCGCTGCTTCCGTATCAAATAAACTTTGCGCCAAAGCCTTTGCTAGTTCAGTTTTACCCACTCCTGTAGGACCGAGGAAAATAAAACTAGCAGTGGGTCGTTGGGGATCGGCTAGTCCAGCACGCGATCGCTGAATCGAATCTGCCACGGCAGTTACTGCTTCTTCTTGCCCAATCACTCGTTCGTGTAGTTCAGCTTCTAAGTTAAGCAATTTCGATTTTTCCGACTCAATCAGCTTTTTGAGGGGAATTCCCGTCCATTTAGCAATAATTTCGGCAATATCCGACTCTAGAACTTCTTCTCGCAGAAGAGAATTGCCTGTAGTTTGTTTTTCCGCTAGTTTCTGCTCAATCTCAGTCATCTGCTGCTGGAGCTGTGTTAGTTTCCCATAGCGTAATTCTGCTGCCCGATTGAGATCGTAATCACGCTCTGATTGTTCAATTTCGAGGTTAACAGCATTGATTTCTTCTTTGAGGTTACGAATGTCGTCGATCACTGCTTTTTCCGACTGCCATTGAGCATTGATTTCTGACTGCTCTTCTTTTAAGTTTGCTAATTCTTTTTCCAGCTTGGCTAATCTTTCTTGGGAAATCGGATTGTCTTCTTTTTCTAAAGAGAGTCGTTCCATTTCTAGCTGAAGAATCTTGCGGTCTACTTCGTCTAATTCTTCAGGCTTGGAGGTAATTTCCATTTTGAGCTTTGCCGCAGCCTCATCCACCAGGTCGATCGCCTTATCGGGTAAAAAGCGATCGCTGATATAACGATTCGACAAAGTAGCGGCAGCAACCAAAGCGGTATCGGTAATGGAGACCCCGTGATGTCCTTCGTAACGCTCTTTTAATCCTCGTAGAATCGAAATTGTATCAACAACGTTGGGTTCACCTACCAACACTGACTGAAAACGTCTTTCTAAAGCCGCATCTTTCTCAATATACTTACGATACTCATCTAAAGTAGTGGCACCAATACAGCGCAGTTCGCCCCGAGCTAACATGGGCTTGAGCAAGTTTCCAGCATCCATTGACCCTTGAGCGGCACCAGCCCCAACGACGGTATGAATCTCATCGACAAACAGGATAATATTACCTTCCGATTCGGTAACTTCTTTTAAAACAGCCTTGAGACGTTCTTCAAATTCTCCTCTGAGTTTTGCGCCCGCAATTAAAGCACCCATGTCCAAAGCTACTACCTGGCGATCGCGTAACGATTCTGGCACATCACGGTTGATGATACGTTGGGCTAATCCTTCGACAATTGCTGTTTTCCCAACTCCAGGTTCACCAATCAACACGGGGTTGTTTTTAGTACGGCGAGACAAAATCTGAATTGTACGGCGAATTTCTTCATCACGACCAATTACGGGGTCTAATTTACCTTCTTTCGCCAGTTGAGTTAATTCCCTGCCATATTTCTCCAAGGCTTGATACTTGCCTTCGGGATTTTGATCCGTCACTTTTTGTTGCCCGCGCACCTGCTTAATAATATCCTTAAGTTTGTTTTCAGTTATACCAACCTCTTGCAGTAGTTTACGCCCAAAACGCTTGTCCTGGGTAAAGCCTAAAACCAAATGCTCAATGGAAATAAAGTCATCACCAAATTCGGTGCGGTATGTTTCAGCACGATCTAACAGACTGTCTAAACTACGCCCCAAAAAAACGCTGCCGCTAGGATTGCTAACTGTGGGTTGACTACTAATGAACTGATCGACTTTGTTACGTAGTAGTTGCACACTAACGTCAGCCTTATTAAAAATACTGCTGGCTAAGCCTTCTTCTATGATTAAGGACTTAAATAGATGTTCTGTTTCTACCTGTTGCTGTTGATTTTGTTTGGCAATATCTTGGACATTAGCGATCGCCTGCCAAGCTTTTTCCGTAAATTTTTGGGGGTTATTAGGCTGCATATCTCTACTCTCGCTTAATTAGAGGGGACGACTTTAATCCTTTGTTTCGATAATTTACTAACAATCGAGTTTGCTAACTATGACTATTGCTAGTGGATTAAGTTATTTCCCATAACGGTTTATATTAATTGTGTATCTCAATATAGTTCATCTATTTCTGGTTTAATAGTAATTGTAGTGCTACCCTTACCATCAGGTGAGGAAGGTTACCCCACCTGATTAGTCTGGTTTTCCTACTGGAAAATTGGCTTTTAGTAATACAAATCAACTGCTCGGTTCTCAAAGTAGTTTTGAAGCAAAAAATGTGTACGTTTTAATTTAGCCTCTGGGTTGTCTTTAATAAAAAACTTGATATTCAATTTTAATTTTAAAGATTATTTGTCAATTTAATATTTTGATTATCTTTGTCACTTTCTAGAAAGTAATTGGAGTAAGTTCACTAAAACTTCGATCTTACAGATATTTTTATTGAGTTTGAAGTATAATAATTAGCAAAATATAAGTTTATTGGCTTTTTGAAACTTTTTTATAATAAGAAATGAATAGTCTTTTATCATGATTAAAGTAGCAGTTATAGACGATCAGAATACTGTAATAAATATTTTTAAGTTGTTTTTTGAAAATATTTCCGACATATTGCTAATCGGTTCTGCTAATAACGGTCAAGATGCGATCAGAATTGTAGATGAGCATCAGCCTGATGTAATTTTAATTGATATTGAGATGCCAATTATGAATGGCATTGAAGCAACTAGAATTATTACCGAACGGTTCTCGAAAACTAAAGTAATTTTATTTACCAGTCACGACAACAAGCTAATTCGCAGTTTGGCGATCAAAGCAGGAGCTGACGGCTATGTTTCCAAAATTACTGACTTACAAGATCTAGATCAAGCAGTATATTTAGTCAGGCAAGGATTTGGTTTTTTTCAGTTTCAACCAATATTAGGTGAGTAAGATTTTGTAGTTGACTGCAACAAGAAAGTAGATACAAGTATTGATTCTCATTGTGGTTATCATGAATTGTTTGGGCAATGAAAACTTTTGTTAAAGCTCGATTATGATATTTCTGAGCTAGATTAATAAATTTAACCCGATTATCTTGACAGAAAATATGATCGATAGCATTGCTAAATTACCGAGATGGCTAACTATTGGCTTAATCCTACCGTTACTGGTGCTGAATGGCTGGCTGCTAATTTTAGTAAGCAAGTATTTTGAATCTCTAATTACGATCTTTGTCACTGCTACTTTATTATCTTTTATCCTTGACTATCCTGTGCGCTTCATTGAACAGCAGAAAATTCCCAGGGCGATCGCTATTCTGCTAGTTCTCCTAATTGGCATTTTACTCTTAGGTATAATTGGTATTACCATCATCCCAATTCTGCTCGATCAGCTCAATGCACTATTAGAGAGGCTCCCCAGTTATGTGACATCAGGCAGCGAACAAGCAAAGGTTTTTGAAGCTTGGGCAGATGAGCGTAATTTTCCCGTTAGCATTAGCAGCTTAGTAGTAGAATCCTTAAATCGTCTTTCTTATCAATTACAAGAGCTAAGTGGTCAAATTCTCGGTAGCTTCTTCTCCGTCGTAGGCAGTCTGTTGGATTTGCTACTGACGATTGTGCTAACTTTCTATATGTTGCTTCATGGCAATGAACTGTGGTCGGGTTTGTTCCAGTTTTTTCCTGATGATTCAGGCGTAGAAATTCGCGATTCTTTAAAGAAAACATTTAATAACTATATTATTGGACAGCTAACGGTAGCATCGATCATGGGCGGCTCAATTACCATCGCTTTCTTGGTGATTCAAATCCCCTTCGGATTTCTCTTTGGCTTGGTAGTCGGCTTGATGGCACTATTTCCCTTCGGTGCGGCATTAAGCATTAGCTTAGTCAGTTTTTTAATGGCACTCAAAAGTATTTGGTTAGGATTGAAAGTGTTGGCGATCGCCTTTGTGATCGAACAAATTGTCGAAAGTGTAATTGCTCCACGTCTATTAGGGGAGTTTACAGGCTTAAATCCAGTTTTGGTTTTGGTCTCTTTATTAATTGGAGCCCAGCTTGGGGGTTTTTTAGGATTAATTTTGGCTGTACCCATAGCTAGCTTTATTAAGACTGTATTTGCCCTGTTTAACCTTACTTCCGAGCAAATTGAGATTCCGATTAATGTTTAAATTGATTAATAGTTGAGACAATACGATTATGATTGCCATTTATCCAGGCAGCTTCGATCCTGTGACCTTGGGTCATATTGATATTGTGGAAAGAGGGGCTAAGCTTTTTGATAAAGTCATTGTAGCTGTCCTTTCTAATCCTAGTAAACAGCCTTTGTTTACCGTAGAAAAAAGAATTAAACAGATTACCGCCTGCACGAATCACATTCCCAATGTGGAGGTCGATAGTTTTATCGGGCTGACGGTGGACTACGCCAAACATCATCGTGCAGGAGTCTTATTAAGAGGACTGAGAGTTTTATCAGATTTTGAGAAGGAATTGCAGATGGCACATACTAATAAGACTCTTAACCATGAAATTGAAACCGTATTTTTGGCAACTACCAAAGAATATAGTTTTCTTAGCAGTAGTATTGTTAAAGAAATCGCTCAATTTGGAGGTTCAATTGATCATCTAGTGTCTCAGAATGTTGCCCAAGACATGTATCGAAAGTATCAAAATAAGTAATATTCTGTCCATTATTAGGATCAAACCTGATTAATATTTCACACTTGAAATATCTGTTGGCAATTATTAGTTAATTGAGTTAAAAATGACTCAAAGAATTTCATATGATTTCAATATAATAATGTCATCTGCAAATTATATTCAGGGCAGTACTACCGCAATTGAAACTTCAGATAATCCAGATACTAGTTGCTCCCTTAGTTTCAATATTGAAATTGAGTTAAATGCATTAGCAGAATTAATTCTTAATAGTACTAATATTCCCCTCACAGAATACTCGATTGTGGATCGAGTAGTATTTTTACATCAACTACATCAGGTCAAAGAAAATTTTCCCATAGATCTCGCTACCGCTACTGAAATTGCTAACTGTCGACAACAAATTATTGCTGAAGCTGAGAGTTACGCTTCTTTGGTAGTGAAATCCGCTGAAGAAAAAGCCAACCAAATGCTACAAGATTCTTCAATCTTGCGCCAAGCCGAATTAGATGGGGCAAAGATTAGACTAAAAGTAGAACGAGAATGCGAGGAATTAAAACAAACTACTAAAAACGAATTAGCTCAGTTAAGACAAAATGCGATCGCTGAGTGTTCATCGATTCAGATGGATACAGATAATTATGCAGATAATGTTTTAGATGATCTTGAACAAAGACTCCAAGGGATGCTGGCAATCATCCAAAATGGACGTCAACAACTCGATCAATCATAAACTAAGTTTAAGTGTCTTGACTATAGTAGGTATAAGTTAGTTATTTCTGGTGCTAAAGACATAAGAAGTTATTTGGTGTTGTTTAATAGCTATTAAACAACACCAAATAACTTCTTATGTCTTTAGCACCAGAAATAACTAACTTATACCTACTATAGTC
>JBCDEP010000122.1:0-20141 GCA_039179675.1 Cyanobacteria bacterium P01_G01_bin.67 | reverse complement strand
TAATAATATTTTCCAAAATTTCCTTGACTTTAAATCTATTTTGCGATCTTGGCTTATTCTTTTCTCAGGCATCAAGTAACAACAACATATATTGAGGATGACTGTTGTAAACCAATCCTCCAGCAATTTTGATATTATGTTCCGTGAACATTTTTTTAACGCTCGCACATTAATACTGTTTTCTCATAGGGAAAGAACCATCCACAACAAGTAATTAGATCATAAAATATACTCCATTAAGATAATTGCGATCGCAGGCTAAAACTTCATGGCAATAATCAATATAGTAAGCATAGTCTGTCATAACTGAAGGAACAAAGGCATTGACAAATACAGTACTAAATTCAATCGTTGGCAGTTGATATTCGCCTCCTTGTTTGCGGTTTACTCTACCTACGAAAATATCTGCTCTCAACTCTTTAAAAGTAGTAAATGCCTCCTCAGATTTATCTTGAGCAAAGAAACTTACAAATTGGCTGAAAATTTGCCATTGGAAAGTGGCAAGGTATTGACTCTGGATAAAAGTTCCACTTGATAATATATCTATCAATAACTTAATTACTGATTTGGATATTTCAGGTAACGTTGAATCCGCTGCAAAAGTATCGTTCATAATTGATGATGTATTAGCAAAGAACAAGGAATTAGCTAAAGCTGGTTCTATCTCATTGGCTATAATCTTAGCTTTTGATTTTGCCAAACCTTCATCTAAATTCAATCCTAAATTTTGGATGATTAATTCATTTTCTGAAGTTCCGATATTACTAAGTAGTTTATTAACAAGCTGTATAGTGATCGCATTTCCTAAAGAAGTACAGTCTAACTTCCCCCAATGAGCAGTTACTTCTCGATAAATATAGCTTAAGGCATCTTCAGGACGGGCAAGAAATATGATATCTGGATTAGCTAATTCAAGAAATATTTGCAATAGATAGTGAGAATTAAGGTCATGATTACCTTGAGGCTTCCATCAGATTATGCTTTTTGTGTTGCTGGGCAAATTTATTATTAATTTTTCGATAAAGTAAGTCTGATGTGAATTAAAAAACCTTAAAACTATTCATTTAAAATCTTGAGCGTCAAATTTTTTAATCTGTATAGCCAAGAAACTAAAATTTATTAGTTTGATTGAAAGCTAATAGCTGATAGCTAAGAGCTAAGAGCTAAAAATTAGTAAACTATAACGAAGCCAATTCGCATTAAGCGTAAAGTATAAGAGGCTAAAAATTGCTATTGAAAAATTAAACATAATTCAATAATTTTAGTTTGCAGGATTGTTAAAGCTGAACCTCCTGACTTTAGACTATATTCCAATTCAAGAAATTGCGGGAGTGTTGCCAGAAGTTGTTTACTAGTTGTCCGCTGAATTTCCTGGTTAATAAAGTAAAGACGATTAGGATTATTAATCCCCGCAGCAGAGGCGATCACCTTTTGATCTTTTTCTCCTGCTTGCTGCATCAACCGTACAATCGTCCAGGTTCGAAATTGCCCGATTAAAGTAGCTAAAATTTTGAGAGCAGGTTCATTACGATTGATCAAATCTGTAACTAACCCCAATGCCCGATCAGTTTTGCCATCTTTAATTGCGGCTGCCAACTGTAGGCTATTTTGAGTATTACACAACACCAGTTTTGCTACTGTTTGCTCATCTAGAGCTTGATTATTCTCTCCCCAGTAGATTTTCAGTTTTTCTAGCTCATTCCATAGTTGTCTGGTATTGTTGCCAACAGATTCCGCTAATAAAGCGATCGCTTGTGAGGTTAATTTTAAATTAATCTCCTGAGCCACTTGTTTCACCTGAGCTACAATCAGATCGGTTTTCCACGGCGGAATTAAGCTGAATTCCCGCACTTCAGCATGTTGACGTAACAGCTTGGTTGAACCCAATCTACCGTCGGGTTTTTTACTAGTAGTCAATAATAAGTGTGCTGTCTCAGGAATTACCTTGAGAGTGCGTTCCAATTCCGTCAAAATATCCTTGGCTGGTTTTTGCTGACAAAGATTTGTATTGACTAACCACACCATTCTGTCTCCCATACCAAAGACAGGAGTCATAACTTGATTTAAACCTTCGACAACGGCTTCGGGACGATCTCCCTCTAATTGATGATAGTTAAACTGCAACCATTTAGGATCGAGTACCTTATTTTGTAATTTTGCTACGACTTTAGCGATCGCAAAATCATCTTCTCCCCAGTATAAGTACACAGGCATATATCAGTACCTCCTCCCGCCAGAAATTTACCGTCATCTTAGGACTCAAATTCAATCCGATTATCAATCGATTACTTTTTGTAACATGAAAAGCTGCCAAATAGCTCAAAATAAGATTGCGTCTTAATACTCTGCTTAAAATTCGCCGATTTATATAAAGTTATGGTTATTTTTGGTTCTGAGATATTTCTTCAGTAAAAATTCGGGGCTATATTTGTCACAAGGAACTATACATAAATGAGAAAATGCAAGATATCAGTAAGGTAAGTGTCGATTTGTTTTTTTGTTTGATGATTGGTTTTATTATTATCCAAGCGTCTCAATCAGCTTCTCATAATCAAGAACTAACTAATAGCCTAAGTCATGAGTCAGCTCGCATCAGTGCAGATAGACTTAAATAGTATCTATACTTAGTCTGGATAAGCTATTTTTAGATTCAAGTCTTGCTGTTTTAAGCATTTCTATTTTACATACCTGCAAAAAATGAGAATTACCGTATTTACCAATTTTTAGTGCTGCCATCGAAGATTTTCATGTGATTGATCCCTATCTTCAAATTTTTGCATCATAGTTCAAATTTAAACCATGTTGAGTCGATAAACTTAAGCATATCCCTTATGACCAACGATATCTTATTAAAGCGGCAATCAACATGGAAGCAAACACCGATCATCTAGATTCATTCAGGGCTTTAGCACTTCAGGTAACCTGCCACGCCGTTAATCATGTCCAGACTAGATCAGAAGCTCGATCTCTAATGGAGCAAGCAATTAAACGCTTAGATCCGCAAATTGCTGCTAGTCGTGCTTTTATCGGTTCTGATTGTCGCTTAGTATTGCTACCTGAATATTGGCTGACAGGCTTTCCTCTGGGAGAGTCAATTACAGGATGGGCAGAAAAGGCTTGTCTGGAAATGGAAGATTCTCTCTATAATGCTTTAGGTAAGATTGCTCAGAAGCATGACATATTTTTGGCGGGCAATGCTTATGAATTAGATCCTAACTTTCCCCAGCTTTACTTCCAGAATTGTTTTGTCTTCGCTCCTTCGGGAACTATGATTTTGAGGCATCGTAGGCTTAATTCCATGTATACTCCCACACCCTATGATGTCTGGGATCAGTATCTTGATTGTTATGGATTGGAAGGTGTCTTTCCTGTTGCGAAAACAGCGATTGGTAATTTGGCAGCGATCGCCTCTGATGAAATCTTGTTTCCCGAAATTGCGCGCTGTTTAACTATGCGGGGAGCAGAAATTTTGCTTCATCCAACCTCAGAAGTCTATGGTGATGCGCGATCGCCCAAAGAGGCGGCAAAAATTTCGCGGGCGGTAGAAAATATGGCTTATGTTGTTTCGGCAAATACGGCGGGAATTGTTAATACGCCGATTCTTCAGGCGTCTGTGGATGGAGGTTCTAAGATTGTTGACCATCGGGGTCTAGTTTTAGCTGAAACAGGCTCAGGGGAAAGTATGGCAGCATATGCTGAGATCGATTTGGCTGCGCTTCGACGCGATCGCCGTCGTGGGGGAATCAAAAATTTGCTGTCACGACATCGAGCAGCACTATATGCCCAAAGTTATCAACAACCGCACTTTTATCCTGCTAATACTATGTTAGAAGGAGAAATTGAACGCCAGCATTTTATCAAGACTCAGCAGGAAACTATTAATCGCCTATCTAAGCTAAGAATTATCTGAGATGCGCCTCCTAGAAGAATAATTCAATATTTAATCAGAGGATTTGGTCATGGGTGACAAAATTGAGGTTCGGAATCCGCAGACAGGCAAAATTGATTACTGGATTAGTCCCCCCACAGGCAATCAATTAACTGAAATTTGCACTCGTTTGCGTCAGGCTCAAGTTGAGTGGCAGCAGGTAGGGCTTGAAAAGCGCATTGATGTCATGCAGCAGTGGCGACAAGCTTTGCTGTCCCATCAGGAAGAGCTAATAGCAGCTTTAGTTACTGATACAGGACGACTATCAGAGTCGATAATCGAGGTTGATTCCTTGCTCTCTAGCATTGATCGTTGGTGTCGTTTCGCACCAGATTTACTGCATACCGAGTCGCGAACTACGGCAGTGCCTTTTATCCGACTAGAACAGCAATTAGTTCCTTATCCCTTAGTGGGGGTTATTAGTCCCTGGAATTTTCCCCTACTGCTTTCAGCGATCGATACCATCCCCGCGTTGTTAGCAGGCTGTGCTGTCATAGTCAAACCCAGCGAAATTGCGCCGCGCTTCATGCAACCATTGACAAAAACTATTGATTTAGTGCCACAGTTGCGAGATATATTAACCTATGTTGAGGGAGCAGGGGATACAGGTGCCGCATTAATTGAATCCGTTGATTTGGTTTGTTTTACTGGTAGTGTCGCTACAGGTAGGAAGGTTGCAGCAGCAGCAGCACGGCAATTTATTCCTGCCTTTCTCGAATTGGGAGGCAAAGACCCCGCCATAGTCTTAGCTTCAGCAGATTTGGAACTGGCAACCTCTGCTATTTTATGGGGTTCTGTGGTTAATTCAGGACAATCCTGCCTCTCCATTGAGCGTATCTATGTCGCAGAATCTATTTGCGATCGCTTTGTCGAGAAGTTAGTCGCTAAGGCAAATAGCCTCCAGCTAACCCATTCATCCCTTGAAGAAGGACAGATTGCCCCGATCATTGCAGTAAAACAAGCAGATATTATTAGCGAACATTTAAAAGATGCAGTTGCCCAAGGAGCAGTTGTTCATTGTGGTGGTGCTGTCGAACAATTAGATGGTGGTTTCTGGTGCCATCCTACAGTTCTAACTCAGGTGAATCATTCCATGAAAGTAATGACTGAGGAAAGCTTTGCCCCAATTATGCCAGTAATGACTTTTGCCCAAACCGAACAAGCTATATCTTTGGCAAATAATACGATCTACGGACTCAGTGCGGCTATCTTTGCTGGTTCAGAAACAGAAGCACTAGCAGTAGCTAATCAGCTTGAGGCTGGTGCCATTAGCATTAACGATGCAGGACTAACTGCTTTCATTCATGAAGCAGAAAAAAACGCCTTCAAGTTATCTGGGATGGGCAGTTCTCGTATGGGTGCGGCTGCTCTCACGCGGTTTATGCGTAAAAAAGCCTTATTAATCAAAACCAATTCAACAGTAGATCCCTGGTGGTTTAGAACTTAAATGCTTTTATTTCGATAAATTCAAAATATTAAAGCTCAATTTAGCAAAAGGTGAGTTTAAGTGATCGATTATTTATAGTGCTGTCCCAAATAATGATTACTAATTTAATATGATGAATATTTCTAAAGTCGAGAGGGAATTAATTAGAGATAAAACGAGTCGTATATGTAAGAGGATATCTGAAAAGTCAGAATCAATGAGATCGCGATATTCATCAAGAGTATTAAGTTCTAGATTCAGATTGAACAAGCATAAATTTTTCCCGCTCAATATAGTTCAGACATTCCATATATATTCTAAACTTTTGGCAAAACCCCATACGTTAGTTACAAAATATCTATCTTCTTCTTTTTAAAGCGCTCATACCAAAAACGAATCGCTGCCAAGTCTTTCTTAAATTATGCGATCGCATAATTTAGGAGCAATATTATTCCTCAAATTGCGTGCAAAATATAAATATTGCCGATAAGACGATAATCAGTCTTTGCATCAACAACATCTCTGAAGCGACAAATAATTAAACTTTCAATTGAAGCCCACGACGAGGATTGAACTCGTGACCTCACCCTTACCAAGGGTGTGCTCTACCACTGAGCCACGTGGGCGCTCTACGACTAATTATCATATAACATTTAATGCGAATTAGGTTATTTTTCTAGGATTTATTTCTTACGCTAAGGAGGTCGAGCATGCGAAGAGTTCGGCACAGCCTTTATAGATATTTAGGTTTTGAATAGTCAAGATAGCTCTACAATTCTCATTACTAATAATCATTCATTCGGATAGCGATCGCCCCTTACATCATGAAAAACTTACAACTACCCCAAAAAATTATGCTTCTGGGTGCAGGAGAGCTAGGGAAAGAGTTTGCAATCGCCGCCCAACGTTTGGGGAATTTTATTGTTGCTGTAGATCGCTATGCTAATGCCCCCGCAATGCAGGTAGCTGATGCTTCAAAGGTGATTTCTATGCTCAGTGGCGATGATTTAGAAAGAGTGGTGCAAAAGTATCAGCCCCATTTTATCGTGCCCGAAATTGAAGCGATTCGTACTGAAAAACTCGCAGAATTTGAACAGCGGGGCATTACTGTCATTCCTACCGCTGCCGCAACCAACTATACAATGAATCGCGACCGCATTCGCGAACTGGCAGCCCAAAAACTGGGGATTCGTACTGCTAAATATGCTTATGCCAGCAGCTTAGAGGAACTAAATCAGGTGTCTACAGCTATTGGTTTTCCCAATGTAGTCAAACCTGTCATGTCTTCGTCGGGAAAAGGTCAATCAATTGTCAAGTCAGCAGCCGACATTACCCAAGCTTGGTCATCTGCTATCGAGGGAGCCAGAGGCGATACGCAAAAGATCATTGTCGAAGAATTTATTGATTTTGAGATTGAGATCACCCTGATGACAATTAGACAATGGGATGCTCCAACTATCTTTTGCCCTCCTATTGGTCATCGTCAGGAAAGAGGTGACTATCAGGAGTCATGGCAACCAGCAGGAATTTCCGCCGCCAAAATTCAACAGGCAGAAGCGATCGCCACTAAAGTCACCGATGCTCTGGGTGGAGCAGGAATATTTGGCGTCGAGTTTTTTATCACCCGTGATGAAGTAATATTTTCGGAACTATCTCCCCGTCCTCACGATACGGGGATGGTCACTTTAATTTCCCAAAATCTAAATGAGTTTGAACTTCATCTGCGAGCGATTCTGGGCATACCAATTCCCAAGCTAGAGATTTTTGCTCCTGCGGCTAGCGCAGTGATCCTGGCTCAAAAGCATTCGGATCGGATCAATTTTAGTAACGTGGCAATGGCTCTAACCACCGAAGATACAGATCTCAGATTATTTGGCAAACCAGACTCTCGCCCCTATCGCCGCATGGGAGTAGCTTTAGCTAAAGCTGAATCAATAGAATTAGCCAGAAAAAAGGCATCCCAGGTAGCTAGCAGCATTTTAATCACCTAGATAGCTAGCTAAATCAAGTGTAGGGTTTCAGCTCCCCAATATAGGCAATGCCGATAATACTCAACTTCCATTTTTGTGGCTCTTTACTCCTTGGTTCACATTTGAAATAATCTAGTTCAAAATTATCCACATACTCAGAACAAAGGGATATTGATACGGGAGCAAAGTCGTTTGAGGCAGAAAATCGGCGCAGAGGTAAGGTAATTAAATTAATATTTTGTGACCTAATTTTATTGACCCAAGGGCAGTAGGAACTCGCGACAATGCGCTGGTCATCAAAATCAATGTTAATCAAGCCATCATTCAAATCAGACTTGATAAATAAAGCCATAAATCTGCCTTTTAATAAAAATCTTAAGGAGTTACCAGGATAAATTGTAAAATGCTGCTCTCGAAAGACTGTATTTTGAAACACTGCAACTTTTGGCTGATGAGTAAAGAAGTTTCCTTCCTCGAAATTATCAAAAAAAGCTAAATTGGCAAAGTTTTCAGGATAAATCGGTCTCATAACTGTTGGGAGCGGAAAATTTTTTTTCAACTTTAAATTGTTAGTAATACCTATCTGACTTAGGTGATTAACAATTGTTTGTGAAACAACCTTTACTCCATGTGGTCTTGTATAATGTGCTTCATCTGCGTCGTTATATAAAGATTTGACAAAGCTGAGACCTTTTTTTTGACTTAATAACTTTGTTAAGTTGACTACTGGTAGGCAATATCGAGCAGCAATTGTTTCATAAAGTTCTGATAAAGCACAATGATTATGGTAATAAGTATCTAAATTGATGCCAAATATAAGAATAACAATTAAGCAGTTAGGATTAGCTCTTTGACAGCTTCTGATAAATCCTTCTAGTGATTTTCCTGCCAATTCCAAAGAATAATGACCGATTTTAATAGCGTGGCGATCGTTTATACAATACTCAAAGAAAATGAGATTACTCTTGAGCGCAATATTATGCCGATACTGCTGAATCAAACTAAAAATACTAGGAACACCACCCAAAGAATAGTATTTTAATAATGTACTTTGAGATGTTGTTTTGCTAAGTTCTTCATTTAGGTATTTAGCATATCCTCGCCTCATAACTGAATTTGAACCACCAACTATCGCAACTCTTTGGCTAGCTTGCCGCCCAATACTTATCAAGTTTTTGAGAAACATTTAAACTTTACAAATATCAATTGAAAAAAGTAGTTATTTTAGCTTAGCATTGTTGTGCTACTTCAATATCATTGTTTAATTACAAAATCAAAATTCCATTTATGCCTATATTTGTCAAGATAGAAAAAGGAATAGTAAACAAAGCTGTTTTCGATCAATATGTTTCGGCACACAAAAGTTATGTTCGTGAGCTAATTAATAATGGACATCTAGCCAAAACTGGATATTGGCGAGAAAGGGGTGGAGGTATGTTAGTTTTTGAGGCTGACTCTCTTCAAGAAGCGCAAAAAATAGTCACCGAAGATCCTCTTGTGATTAATAATTGCGTTGAATATGAGCTTCATGAATGGTGTATTGTTGTTGAATAACCATTAGATAATTTATCAGGATTATAGCGAATTCAAGATATATAAATTTCCAACTTATGTTAAAAAATCCGTTCCAAAGCTATCACAATTTAATGCCAAAAATTAATGATAAAACTAATGGTAGTTACTTTTTTCTGTGACCTAAAAATCTCAACAGAAGTAAGCTAGTCAATAACCAACAATAGCCAAAAACATACCCTCCTAAAATATCTGTTGCCCAGTGAGCTTTAACGTAAACACTGCTAAAGCCAATCAATAAAACGATAGTGGTAGAAAAACCATATAGGTATTTAGCAAGATGCGGGTATCGCGCCGCAATAATTACTGACATATAGAAATAGAAAACTAAATTTCCTGCGGCATGACCGCTGGGAAAACTATCTGGACTGAGATCGCTGACTAATCTTGGCTTAGGTGGACGAGAACGATCAAAAAATGGCTTGAGAACCTCGTCTACGAGGAGCAAAATGCCCAAGGTCGCAAAAACTAATGCCTGAACTTCTTGCCAATAGCGTCGGCGAATTAGTGTAATCAAGGCAATCAAAACTATCGAACCTGTGAAATAAGTACCAGTTAGGCGATAAACACTTGTGAAAACAAAATCTAACCAGAAATTTCTAGTAAATTCTAATGCATCGTAAATTTGCAGATCAAACGAATAGTAATTTTTAGTTAATGTCTGATAACAGAGCTGTAAAAAAGGAACTAAAACCAACAACAATAAATAGAAGTTGTTTCGGTTAATCTGGCGATATTTTTGCATGTAGTATGTTTGGGGAAGTCAAACTGGCTTCGGCAATTATAGTCATTTTAATTAGATGCTGTAGCAAATAATACTAGTTATGATTAATGATTATGTTGAAATTAATACCGAGTCAGTTGAAGCCAGAGGTATCAAATTTTCTATTGTCAAAGAAAAGCAAGAAATTGCCATAGCCTTTCTGTATATCATGTCAAATGAACTTCATGCTGAACCGTTTGGACTAGAGGAAGATGTCTATGTTAATCAAAACTACAGAAGTTATGGTTAAGGCACAAAACTAAAATAGTTCAGCAGATAATTAAGGAAGCAAAAGCTCAGGGTTGCTATAAATTGATTGCCACTAGCAGAAAATCTCGACCCAAAGTACATTAACTCTATAAGATACTAGGCTTTGAAGGAAAAGGGTTTTGAATTTAGAATAGATTTGTCTATTTTCGAGGTGTAACATTTAATTCGGCAAACAGTTGCTCTAACGAAGCTAGATTTATTTAATTTTCACTGTGGTTTATTTACTATGCCAATTTCATTTATGATAAGAAGCTAACCTAATCAGAACTTACTCATTTTTCAGCTATGATCAAGCAAACTATTTCTGTCTTAGTAGAGGACGAGGCAGGAGTTTTAACACGCATTGCAGGATTATTTGCTCGCCGTGGATTTAATATCGAAAGTCTGGCAGTGGGACCTGCTGAACAAGTAGGAATCTCTCGGATTACGATGGTTGTTCCTGGGGATGAGAAAGTTGTTGAACAGCTAATTAAACAACTTTATAAATTAGTTAGCGTGCTTAAAGTCCAGGATATAAGTCAGCAACCCTGCGTCGAGAGAGAACTGATGTTGATCAAGATCAATGCTACTACCTCCAATCGTTCAGAAGTAATTCAATTGGCGCAAATATTCCGTGCCAGAGTTGTCGATCTCTCAGAAGAAGCTTTAACTTTAGAGGTTGTTGGCGATCCTGGTAAAATCGTGGCGATTATTCAGATGTTAAATAAGTTTGGAATTCGTGAAATTGCTCGCACAGGCAAAATCGCTCTGGTCAGAGAATCAAAGGTCAATACAGAGTATCTTAAATCTCTAGAAGCAAAAGTGACTTTGTAGATTAGGCACAAGCCAGATTGAGCAAAATTGACTTGTGTGCTTGATTTAGCTAAGCAGTAATTGAGAAAAACGGCACGATTATTTGCTCGCAATCAGTTCTTGATGACAAGATGTCGATTAATCTCTCAATGTATGTATGTCCAATAAGATCAAGAGAGAGGCTTATGATTCTCTTATTGATCAAGCTATCATAACTTAATTACGACATACGGCAAATTTAGCTGGAATAAAATTTTGCGTGAGCAAAATTTGATAGAGTTTAACATCGGTTTCCAGAAGGCAAGCATGCCCACTCTGGGGAAGCACCGCCATCTGAGATTGAGGCATTAAACTGACAAGTTTGTGAGCTTCAGCGACGGAAGGAAGCAAGTCATCTGCTGCTCCAGCAATAATTAGGCTAGGAATTGTCAAGCTGCGTAATTCTTCTTCTAAGACCTTAAAATCCCTCAACAGAGATAATCGCCAGCTAACGACATGAGGCGGCAAAGATTTCATACTTTCGACTAGGCGATCGCGATTATAATTGTCAATACGATGAAGTTGAGCTAAAAATGGCAATAGTCCCACAGCAGAGTAGCGATGTACCCAAGCTGGCAGCAATGAAGTAATATCAGCTCCCCAGCTTAAAATAGGTAACTGATTAAAAGAAGAAGCAGGATTAACCAAAATCAGTTTCTTAATGATTTTTCGGGCAGACAAAGCAGTTTTTAGAGCCAAACATCCGCCGAAAGACTCCCCACACAAATAAACTTCTTGATTAGTTTTCCTCGCCAATTCAGACTTAATCAGGGTTACGGTGTCTCTGACCAAATCTTGCCAAGTACTAAAATTATCAATCCGAATTGAGAGGCATCGCAAATCGAAATAAGCCGCTAGTTCCTGAGACTGGGTATGCAATAATCTACCTGTACCATCCATACCAGGAAGGTAGACAAATAAAGGAGCATCTTGATTTGGGCATTGGGGATCAATAAAATCTACGCTGAGTTCACAGTTCATAAATATATAAAGTATTCAAAATAAAACTTATTATTTATTGATAATTATTGTGAGACATTGGGGTTGTCGAGATGCATTTAGCCATGTTTTTCTTAAGATTGTGAAAAGCTGCTTCATAGAATGATTACCTAATCAACAATATTTTTATGTAGGAAGATAAAACTTCATTTATCTCCCTACATGCCTTTAATAACAACCTTCTTTTAATAAATCTGTGATTTGCTCCTGACAATATTGGGTTAAATCCAGAGCCATCTTTTTTGCCTGTCTTCCTTTATATTCTTGTTTTTGACTGATGTTGATCAAGTAGGGTCTACCGATCAACACGTTAACCCGATGATAAACCAGCATAGGATGTAAACCTTTACGCTCAAAAAAAGGTTCACTGCGATCAAACTGCTTAAGCCATCGAATAGGAATACTGGGATAATTAGTTTCTGCCAAAGAGGCGATCGCCACTGGTAAGACTGCCAAATTAGCAACTGGTGATTGCCAGGCTAAATGAGCAAACCCACGCTGAAACTGATTTATTTCATGGGGTGCAGTAGGTTCGATCATGGGCTTGGTTCCCTCAGGGAATAGTCCTACCCACTGTCTAGAAGTCAAAAGACGATTTGCCTGAGCAAAAAACTCTCTTTGTCTGTCATCGGCTTCCGCTAGAGGAAAACACCCCAGAGAATCCACCACCTCTCTCACTATTGGAGTCTGACCCATGTAATGATGACAGGCAATTCGTAGAGTATTGGGTATCGTCTTAATTAAGATGGGTGCATCTAGAAAACTGCGGTGGTTGCTAATGACGATTGTGGGAATTTCCTGAGGAATTCGATGGGAATAAGACTGAGTTAAATCAAGCTTAACAGTTGATATTAAAGACTGAGCGATCAAACGAGGTGTAAAAGATAACATTCACTTAGATTATTAACGTAACCGTACCCAAGGGTACTCAAAACCTTAAATATGCTTGCCAAATCAAGATTAATTACAGTATGAAGCAATGTTTAACATTTAACAAAAATTTCAGATTTAGCGGCATCTGTAGAGCTATATTTAAGCTGAACTGAGTAAATTAAGGCTGGTGAGCGACTACAGGATTTAGAGACTCTAGAGCAATCTTTGCTTTAGGAGCAGCATTTATCAATAAATTTCCTAGTTTAGGTTGTGAAAACAATGTTTGATTTTTCATGTTTGCTTAACCAGGTAAAATCTTGGATTCTGTAATCAGACTCAAAGTTACTAGATATAGAAAACCGACTTTGTTAACGAAATCGAAAATATATTAAGTATTTTCCTTAACGTATATTTAAAGTCCTGTTGTCCATGATACTTAATAAGTGAAGTTCTCCCATCTTGTTTTACTTTCTCTAAAAACTCTTGAAAATAACCCAGATTTAGATTTTAGAGAACTGGATAGACAGTGGCGTTACCCGCGTCAATTTATAGAAAATTGCGATCAAAATAAAAGAAGATGAAATATTTATCCATACTCTTTTGGCTTGAGCAATTTCGCGTTAACTTAAATGAATAATTCTGAGCACAACCATAAATTTTCCTTAACTACCCCACTTTACTATGTCAACGGTGTTCCACACATTGGCAGTGCCTACACTACCATCGTTGCCGATGCAGTCGCTAGATTCCATCGTTTACAGGGCAAGTCAGTTCTGTTAATTACAGGAACTGATGAACACGGGCAAAAAATCCAGCGCACCGCTGCCGAACAAAATTTGGAACCCCAGGCACATTGCGATCGCATTGTGGAAAGCTTTAAATCGCTCTGGTCTGAACTAGATATTAAATATGATCGTTTTAGTCGTACCACCAATGGAGCGCATCAAAAGATTGTCAATGAGTTTTTTGAGCGAGTGTGGAGTAACAACGATATTTACCTAGATCGTCAACAAGGTTGGTATTGCGTATCTTGTGAGGAATTTAAGGAAGAGCGCGAGTTAATTGAAGATCATCACTGTGCGATTCATACTAACAAACGAGCAGAGTGGCGTGATGAAGAAAACTACTTTTTTCGGCTTTCTAAATACCAACAGCAGTTGGAGGAGCTTTATGAGTCTCAACCAGATTTCATTCAACCTCTGAGCCGACGTAACGAAGTTCTCAACTTCGTCAAACAAGGTCTGAAAGATTTCTCAATTTCTCGCGTCAATTTAGATTGGGGGTTTGCGATCCCTAATGATGAGCAACATACAATCTACGTTTGGTTTGATGCATTATTAGGTTATGTAACAGCACTTCTGTCACCAGAGCAAGAACCAACTTTAGATAATGCTTTAGCGCAATGGTGGCCAATTAATCTTCACCTTATAGGTAAAGATATATTACGTTTTCATGCAGTTTACTGGCCTGCTATGTTAGCCTCTGCTGGTTTGCCATTTCCAAAGCAAGTATTTGGTCATGGTTTTCTAACAAAAGACGGGCTCAAAATGGGAAAAACTTTGGGGAATACCATTGATCCCTTTGATTTAGTCGCTAGATATGGTGCAGATGCTGTACGCTACTACTTTCTCAAAGAAATTGAGCTGGGAAAAGACGGCGATTTTAATGAAACTCGTTTTATAAATGTGCTTAACAACGATCTTGCTGATGTTCTGGGGAATTCACTCAACCGTACTTTGGGAATGTTAAAAAAATATTGTCACAGTACTGTGCCGCCACTTACTGGTGCTGATTACAATTCCGACCATCCTTTAAAAAGTATTGGTCAGGACTTAGGCGATCGCGTAACTCAAGCGTATGAAAATCTTCAGATTAGTCAAGCTTGTGAATCAGTTTTAATCTTGGTGCGAGGGGTCAATAAATATATTGATGACAGTGCGCCTTGGAAACTATTCAAACAGCAGCAACAAGCTGAAGTTGAGTCAATTTTATATGCAGTTTTAGAATCTGTTCGTTTAGCGGCTTACCTTTTAGCTCCTGTGATTCCTCTCACGAGTAGCAAAATTTATCAACAGTTAGGATTTGATTGGGATTTTAATTATGAAGAAAATTTAACAGAAAATTTAGATTTTAAAATTCACTCCAAATGGGGCAAATTATCCACCAATAAAACCCTGGATAAGGCTATTCCTGTCTTCAGCAAGTTGGAACTACCGTCAGAAGATTAAATAATGGCAAGCAATTTGACTCAGTATAATTTTTTACTGATATAAGGTTACTTAGTATAAGAGAAGTCATCGGTATCATTGTCGGTAGCAGTTTGAGCAAAACTACTCAGCCAAAAGCGAGTTACCTAATTGTGTCCCAGTCAATTTGACCAGACTTCTATCCTCTCTAAAGATAGAATATATCGGTTTGCCTGCCCTCGTAATTAACGTTACACCTCCAAACAATGTTGGCTCTGACGTTGATTTCCTGAGTAGTCAGTAATTAGGGAGCTAATCCACCCAATTAGAATACTTTTTTCATAAAAAACGAGGCTTAACACAATGTTGGATAATTTTGGCAGCGACCCTATTTTCACCCCTGAACAAATTCTTGAAAATAGAGGACGCGTCGCAATATTTATTGATGGCTCAAATTTATTTTACGCAGCACTCCAGCTAGGGATTGAAATCGATTACAGCAAACTTCTGTATCGTCTTACTGGTGGTTCAAGATTACTAAGATCGTTTTTTTATACTGGAGTAGATCGCACTAATGAAAAACAACAAGGATTCCTACTTTGGATGCGTCGCAATGGTTATCGCGTAATCGCCAAAGATCTGGTTCAACTTCCTGATGGTTCAAAAAAAGCCAATCTTGACGTTGAAATTGCGGTGGATATGATGGCTCTTGTTTCAGCCTACGACACGGCAGTTTTAGTTAGTGGCGACGGAGACCTCGCATATGCAGTGGATGCGGTAAGTTATCGTGGAGCAAGGGTAGAAGTTGTCAGTTTACGTTCAATGACTAGTGATAGTTTGATCAATGTGGCCGACCGCTATATTGATTTAGATCAAATCAAAGGCGATATTCAAAAGAGTAGTAAGCATAGCGATCCCTATCGCAGTTTCTCTGGATTTGGCATTTTAGATGACTAATAGCTGACCGACAGTCTTAACCTTAGCCATTTAAGATATTCTAGGCTGACATTTATCGCACCGATGTGACAGCTCTCTCTGTTATTGGATAAAACTTTAATTTGATGGCAACTAAATTACTATTCTGGGAAAAGCAAACGGGATTAAATATAGGGAGCGGTTTATTGCTAGGGGTTCTTCGCTAATAGTGTGGAGCCTTACTTGGTTCCAAAGTAATCTTAGAGATTTTGCTTGTGCGTCGTAATGCGATCGCAACTAATTATAAAATGCCAAGCCATTTATTAGCTGAAGGGTATAGAGTAGACATACACTATTTCTTTCTGCTTATTAAATTTGAGCCTAGCTAAATTAAACCTAAATCGGCTAAATGTGTTGATCGCTATATTGGTTATTAGTATTGTTGGCTGTCAATCGCCTACTCCTAAGTCCCAACCTAAAGCTAGAGAGGCGAGGTTGGATACTCAATTGGTCTTAAACAATGCCGTTTTGGAGCAGTCCAATAAACAAGACAATACGGTCTGGAAAATAAAGGCAGATAATATTGTCTATAGTGAGGATAACCAAGTCGCCACCTTGAGTCAGGTCGTCGGTAATTTATGGCAAGATGGCAGCATAATTCTCAAAGTTAGTGCCAAAACGGGGGAGGTTCGAGACAATGGCAATACAATTCTCCTAAATCAAGAAATAGTTGCCAGCGATCCTCGTAATGGTGGGGTGATTAACAGTGATGCTGTAGAATGGCGACCGCAAGAAAACTTGCTGTTGATTAAGGAACAGTTAGTCGGTACTCATCCTAATTTAAGAGTTACTGCTGATTCAGGAACATACTTAACTGATATTGAACAGTTAGCCATTCTTGGTAACGTAGTAGCTACTTCTAATCAGCCATCTCTTCAACTAACTAGCGATCGCCTGGAGTGGAATATTGCTCAAAATCAACTTAATAGTCCTGATGTAGTCAAAATAATTCGCTACGAGGAAAACCAAAACATTACTGATAAATTAGTGGGTGATCGGGCTGAGGTCGATCTGGTAGCTCATACTGCAACTTTGAATCAAAATATTGAACTGATTACCGTTGATCCTCAACTTCAAATAGCCACAGACTTTTTTGTTTGGAATTATCAACAGCGTAGCGGTCAAACCAATCGACCAATTCAAATCTTAGATCGCGATCGCCAAATTAGTTTAACGGGTAATCAAGGTGAAATAAATCTTCAGCAGCAGCAAGCTAAACTCGAAGGTGGAGTCAAGGGAATCAATCCGCAACAAGCTTCGGAATTATATGCTCGTCAACTGACCTGGAAAATTGAAGCTGAAGAAGTTGAAGCTACAGGTAATGTAATTTACGAACAAGCCGATCCTCAAGCTCGTTTAACTGGTGAGAAAGCTGTTGGCAAACTGAGTGAAAACAACATTATAGTTACTGGGAATGATCAGAATCAGGTTACTACAGTAATTGATAATTAAATAATTAAGTTGAGGTTAGACTTAATATTTAAGGATCATGGAATGGAATGGTTTGATTTGTTTTCAGGAGATATCTCAACGATGATGTAATAGTGGATGAGGTGGTAGTTTGTACATCAAGGCAATTTCGAGGAAAACTGAAAATAACTATGCAATAGGGATTTAGAAATTCATTTTTTTCAATTGGATAAACTTCCCACCAATATTAGTTCACCAGATCAACTAGTTATTGATTAATATCTCGATAGACTGAACGATTAATATTCAAATGCAGGACAAAATATCAGCAAAATTTGGAGAGCAAGCACTTGATTCCGCACTATTTTATAATCATGAAGGAAGTTTGCGATTTGAGCTTTCCGGGGGATCTTCATATATAGAAATGTTTTTAAGAGCTTATGATCGCTCTAAGTCGATATTTGATGTTGCTTTTCAAGACACAGATACAGTTTCTATTTGTCTGACATTTTATGGTTCAGGTAATTTTGTGGCTAACTTATCAGTTTTTCGTTCTTTAAAAGAATGTCAGATCATCATCCCCAAAAACTATTATGCTTGGCAAAAATCTTACTCTGAATTTTTCGACGAACCTAATCTAGATCGAAATTTTATCTGTTTTGAGATCTGTAAACTTGAGATCTCAAAATTTTTGTGGGGAACTTTAGCTAATGAAATTGGGATTCGTCCCCGTAGTAATTGTAATCTGTATATATTTGACCTTAAAGAATCTATTTTGATGCATCCTTATGATGATCGCGGAATAGATATTATCGGTTCAAATAAAACTAAATTAAAACAACTTTATATTAGCTTCAACGAATGGCTGCTGGATTGCGATCGCCAAAAGATAATGGCTTATTTTGAAATTTAATTAAAGAAAGCTGTCGGTTGACTTAACCAAATGCATTCCCGCCGCTGCAAATCTTTGAAAAGCTTCATTTGCTTGAGCAGTAAAGTCGATAACCCCTGGTATGACCACAGGAGACATACAGTCTTCTAGAAGATAGATTTTTTGTGCCAAACTAGGATCTACATTGACGATTTCCGTTAGTAAATTTTCAATAGTCCAGGCTACACAGTGGCTCTTCGCTTGTCCTGCAATCAATAAAGCATCAAAATCAAGTAATTTGTTGATCAGCTCTACATTTTTTTGAGCAATAGTTTGATGGTTAGCAGTATCTAATACTTCAGGGCTTAGTACTGAATAGTTTTCTGTCAGGGGATTTTCCCCTTTAATTTGAAACATAGTAGGACTGCTTCTCGCAATGCTATGAAAGAAGATTGCTTCCTCTACAGCGGAAACTAAAGCATGACCAATACCCCCTAACATTGAATGATAAGGCCAAATGGTCAAAGGATATTTACCATCACTACTTAGCTGGCGAACATAATGCAATGCGTGTTGTTGCAGTCGCTCAATGCTACCACTCAATACATTATCGAGATCGGGATTCACTCGCCAAATTCCTGATTGAACCTCCGCTAAACTAATCATTGTTAAAGGTTGAGGGTGTTGTCCTGCTTCATCAAGCCAAAATACAGGATGAAAAATCTGCATGGCTGTATGGCTATCAAGAGTGGGAATAATTTCGGTAATTGAACCCAAGTTACGGTAGATAAATTGACATAATCGAATGTTATCTGTAACTGCTCCCTGCCCTGAATCTCCTGCCACATACAATTCAAAGTCAGGCAGACAAAATGTATTTTGGACATCAATCAACAGTAATCCAATTCGCTTTTGATCGGTATTTGCGGGTTTGATATCGTAATTCTGTGCCCATTGTTTTGCCGCGATCGCTCTTTGCTGATAAGGAACTCGATACACCTTGTCGACTAAATCTGGGGCAAAAAATTCAGGAAGAGAAACAAATTGGGGAGTTGAATCCATAACTAAAAATCGGAATTAATCTTCAATAATTTTGGAGTTGTAATTGCTCATGCTAACTCTAACCTGACTTGTTTAATTGCGCTCAATTTAGTATATTTTCCAGGGTAATTTAGTTGATGATTATTCAGATTTGGTTGCAATAACTCGAAGTGGGTTGCCAGCCCGAATAGTTCTTATGGATGAAATTGAGCTACTTCTACGATTAATTTATTCCATAATTTGGCTAATGTACCCCGTGCCACTATTGTTTTGGCTAGTTAATTTAGTTGTAAATTCGTACTGCTAATTATAAAATTGGCTCCTAGATACTTCTGCTACATCTTTATTATTTAGCTATGCTATCGGCGGGTAAAAAATTTATAACTCAAAAATATTTGCAAAATTTAAACTCAATTCTCGATTAACTAGCTAGAATAATTTGAAAACTGCTATCAAATCAAATTTTTACTCATTATTAATGATCATGTAAATTTTATACTAATTCCAAATAGGTTGCATTGAGATAGTCAAAAATTGAGAGCGTTAGCTAATGTATAGTTCTAAAAGTTTGAGGGTATAGAAACGAGATTAAATGTAAATACATGAATTCTGACATACTGCTTTATCAAAAAAATATTTTGACCAAAAATAATTTCGACAAAAATTTTTTCAAGCCAAAATTTACACCTAATACTTCGACAAATCACATAAATTTATAATAAAAATACGTTTCATTTCGACCAACTTTGCAAGCTAATATCTCCAGAGTGGAAGTAGTATCAACAGATTAAATGCGATCCAATGTTCCGGTAGGGAGATATAATCCGCCAAAGTCAGTCGAAATGAAACTTAAGCGGCCCGTAGCGCTAGACTAGAATGGTTTTTATCTCTATATTCCAAAAATGAGGTCAGATTTTGAATTGTATTTATGACATCATCTTGTATGACTCACCTGATGACTTCATCGAGAAAGATATTGACGAGTTTTCGAGAACAAAGAAAAGGGGAGTAGTTAGATGTGTCCGC
>JBCDEP010000082.1:0-26287 GCA_039179675.1 Cyanobacteria bacterium P01_G01_bin.67 | reverse complement strand
CTTTACCAGTTCTTGTTTCGATAACTGGTTTAGCTGTTCTTGTCGATCTAACTCAGGTTTTTGGCTCATCTTACCGTTACATTACCCAGTTTTCTTCTCTTTTACAACCTCTGCTCTCTTTTCGATACCTTAATCCTTACAGAATCCTATCCATCAACATAGTATTAATTACAAAAGAGATTCCAAATCAGCTAATTCTTGAGCGATCGCATTTTCTAATTCGGCTGAAGATAATTCGGTTTCTGTTGTAGAGTCAGCTTTTGTTATTTCTAACTTTAATACTTCACTAAAAATGTAATTGGCTAAAGAATTAATATTAGAGTGTTCAAAAATAGCCGTAGATGGAATTGTCGCTGCTAAATTAGTTTCCAACTTGCTTTTTAACTCGATCGCCATCAAGGAATCCATGCCAATATCAAAGAAACCTTGTGATGTACTAGGTAGCTGATTAGCGGATAAACCCAATACTTTTCCTACTTCTTTTTGAATAAAGGTAGTTAAATGTTTTAATTGTTGTTCTGGTTTTTGAGCTTTAATTTCTGTTAGTAGATTTGAGCTGTAATTGCTAATTATAGTGTTAGTATCTTGTTTTATCTGTTGAAAATCTGCTACCAAAGGTAAGTTATAACCAGCATCAGTAAAGCGCGACCAATCTATAGGCACTATTCCCACTTGAGGACTAGATTGATTTATTAGTTTTTCGAGTATTGCTAATCCTGATTGGGGAGAAATTGAGCCGATACCTTTTAAATACATGTTGCGATCGACTTTCCGTTTAGCTGCTGCGCCAATATCCGACCATGCACCCCAATTAAGGCTTAATCCAGGTAAACCTTGCGCCTGTCTATAGTGAGCTAATGTATCGAGAAATGTATTGGCTACTACGTGATTTGTTTGTCCTGGCGAACCTAATAAAGAGGCAGCAGAGGAGAAAAGAATGAAGAAATCTAGCTCTATATTTTTAGTTAGTTGATGAAGATTCCAAGCTCCCAAAACCTTGGGATTCATTGCTGTTTTCATTCTTTCTGAATCCATATTTGCTAGCATTCTATCATCTAGAACACCTGCTGAATGGATTACGCCAGCAAGGGGAGCAGAGAAAGCAGAGGGAGCAGGGGAGGCGGGGGAAGAAATTATATTGTTAGATATTAAAGCTTTTTCTAGGGAATCATAGTCGGCAATATCTGCCTGGATAACTTTGACAGTTATCTTTTGTTGTTCTAATCTTTCTATCTGTTGTCGTGCATTTTCTGAGGGTTTGCTGCGTCCAATCAATGCTAAGTGTTTTGCACCTTTCTCTACTAACCAGTTAGCAGTTAATAATCCTAGATCGCCTAATCCACCTGCTATGAGGTAAGTTGCATTTTCTTCGATCTGGTTTGAGAGAGCAGAGGAAGCAGAGGAAGAAATATCTGTGGTTTTTAAATTATGTCTGATAACAACTTTTCCAATATGTTTTGCTTGCTGCATATACTGGAATGCGGAAATTGTTTCTTGAATGGGAAATGATTTGTAGGGTAATGGTTTTAATTCTCCAGTAGCAAATTTGGCAATTAATTTAGTCAATAAAGATTGAATTAGTTCTGGTTTCTGTTGGGCAGTACTAAATAAATCTACTAAAGAATAGGAAATATTAGGTTTTATATTTCCTATTTCTGCTCTACTTTTAATGTTACGTTTGCCGATCTCAATGAAATGTCCGTTGTCTTTAATAATTGATAAACTTTTCTCGATAAATTCTCCTGATAATGAATTAAAAACAATATCTACTCCTTCCCCGTGAGTAAGCTGCATTATCTGATTGGCAAAATTTAGGTTACGAGAATTCATGATGTGCTTAATTCCGAAGGAGCGTAAAAAATCCCATTTACTAGGGCTAGCTGTAGCAAAGATTTCCATTCCTGCTAATTGTGCCAACTGCACCGCAGCGATTCCCGTACCCCCCGCAGCAGCATGAATTAAAATTTTTACTGGCTTGTCATCTTCACCTCTGTACTCCTGTTCTCTTGCTCCCACCGCTTCCTCCACTTCCCCTAACTCTTCCATTGCGTAGAATGCGGTTAAAAAATTGGCGGGGATAGTAACTGCTTCTTCCCAGGTTAAATTATCTGGTTTAGCTACTACCATCAAGCAATTTACAGTAACATATTGGTTAAAACTACCTGTTGCTAAGGCTATAACTTCATCGCCTACTGCAAAATCTTTTACAGCTTCTCCAATAGCGACAATTTCACCAGCACATTCCACTCCAAACCATTTTTTATCAAAGGGCAATAAGTCTAAGGTATCTAAAACATCAATAAAATTTAATCCTGTAGTTTTTACTTCTATTTCTACTTCGTTGGCTTTTGGTTGAAGGCGTTGTAAGGGAATAAGTTGTAAATTTTGGGGCGTACCTTTTTGGCTGATGCTAAGTTGATAGGGTTTGTCTTCAGATAAGGTTAGAAATTCTGGTTTTGGTTGATAAGGAATCAGGCGAGCAACTTTTCTTTGATTATTGCGCCAGGCGATTTGTTCTGCTGATGAATCAGCTTGAATTTCGGAGATCAAATTCTCTACTTGTTGTTGTAAATTAGCTGTAGGGTCTAAGTCAATACAGGAGCAGTTTAATTCGGGATGTTCTAAGTTAATTACTTTACTCAAACCATGTAAAGAAGATTGGCTTAATCCTTCAAGAGTTATTTCTCGATCGCTATTTACTGACCCCCTTGTTACTAGATATAAATTAGTAGGAGAGACATTATTTTTAATTAATGCTTGAGTCAAATATAGTGCTGCGTTGGTATTATTATCAATCGCTAACGTTAGATCTTGTCGATCGCCTTCTAAGCCTTGGAGATAAATTATGCGATCACATTTCACTTTTTGTTGCTGTAATTTTTTAATAAGGCGATCGTAACTATTAGAATCTAAAATATTTATTTGATATTCATTATCTGAATCTTGCTTGTATTTTTGTTCTGAGGTTACTAATATATAGTCTCGATCCAATTGAGTTAAATAATTACTCAACCTCGATCCTATTTCTTGGTTATTTCTAAATATCAAATAATGTTCTCGGTCAACATGTTTTTTATTAGCCTGAGCGACAATTACCGCTTGCGGTGTTTCTCCCGAACATAGATTAGTTATTTCAGCAAAATTAGATTCTAATAATATTTTTTGCCATTTATCAACAGAGATCAAAGGATAATTAGCTCGCAACTGTTTATCGACAAATTTCCACCAACCTTCTGTCATTCCAAAAGTTAAATCAAACCATCTAATAGGTTGTGTTCCTTCGACAATAATTAATATTCCTTGGGGATTTAATAACTTTCTAGCATTGTTTAAAGTTTGTTTTAGGTCTGCTGTAGCGTGAAGAACATTGGCAACGATAACTATATCATGAGTTTCGATGTCTTGTGATGGTTTAGCTATGTCTAATATTTGATATTTAACAAAATCGTATTCTTTAAATTTTTCTTTAGCCTTAGTTAGAAATAGAGAAGAAATATCTGTAAAAGTATACTCTACATTTTGCTGCTTTAACTTAGGTAAAATATAAGTAGTTGTACCTCCCGTACCAGCACCTATTTCTAGTATTTGAATCGTTTTATTTCTCGGTCTATCGGCTAAAACTTGAGCGATCGCATCTGCCACTAAAGTGTTAGTAACTTTTGCCCCTGGAGAATCTTGATATAAATTAGTTGTTAGACTTAAATCTCCATTAGGAAACAGTAACTCTTTGGGATCGATATCTCCAATCAATACTTTATCTAGTTGAGATGCACATCTATGTAATAAAGTAAGCTCGGCGTTGGCTGTGGGATATGCTTTTAATAGCTGTTGATACTGTTCTTCTGTATCTTGTTGTTCGGGAATCTTAATTAACTGCCAAATATCATTGCTTTCTGATAATATTCTAGCTTCGCCTAATATTGCTAAGATTCTTTCCCAGAATGCTTTATGGTGTTTGCTAATACCTAGTTGCTCGATGTTGGAACTTAAACGTTGTTCTAAGCTAAAATCAACACCAAGTTTTTCTAAGGCTTTAATAATATAAATAACACTTAAGTTTTCTAGTTTAGCTAATACTTCTAAATACTCTCTAAATTCTAATCTATTGGTTAAACTATTAAATTTTTCAGTGGTAATTTTATCGATCGCAGCTAAGGAGATAAAACTATTATCTATGAATTCTGCTAAAGGACAATCGCGCCATTCTATTTGATATAGCCAATTATCTAAATTACGATTATTTTTATTTAGTATTGGGGATGATGTAGACTTTGTTTTTAAACCATTAATAGTAGCTACTAAGTTCGAGCGCTCGTCGATTAACTCAAAGTTTACTGTATAAATTCCAGCACTATAAGATACTACCTCAGCATAACCCCAAATAATATCTTGAGGAAAGCGATCGCATTGAATAATAAAGCTTGCTATCTCTATTGGTAAGTAAGCTTTATTATTGTTTGTATCTTCTATTGCTGCACCAGCGACTTGCAAACAGGCATCTAGCAATACGGGATGAATAATATATTTAGCAGTATTTTGACTTAAACTCTCCGGTAGTTCTATTTTGCCTAATGCCTTGTTGTCCGAACAATACAATTGGGCGATCACCCTAAAGTTTTCTCCATATTTTAAGCCTCTTTTCGCTAAGTCTGAATAATATTTATTTAGAGCGACTTTATGCTTAATCTCTTGCTGATATTGAGTTAAATTTACAACGTAATCGCTTTTAAAGCCCGATCTTATTTTTCCTCGACTATTGTTAATCCAATCAGAATTGTTATTTGAACTAAAAACTTCAAAAGTAGATGATTCATTATCAGCTTCTATATCTAATATTAACTGAAGATCTGTAATCGATTCAGATAATATTAAAGGCTGTATAAAATTAATGTTACTTATTTCGAGATGAGATGAATTTAAAACTTTACGACCAACATTCAATGCCATTTCTATATAGCCAGCACTAGGAAAGATAACCTGTTGCCCTACTTGATGATCTGTTAAATAATCTGGGTCATTTTTAGATATTTGATTTTGCCAAATTCTGGTATCAGATTTAGCTAATTTTATTTCGTGTCCCAGTAGAGGCAAACAGCTGTTTGCCCATCCCATAAATATATTTTTCTTCTTGCCTGATAACCAATATTCTTGTCTTTGAAACGGATATGTAGGTAAGGACAGTATCTGTCCTCGATTGGGATAAAAACTAGCCCAGTCAAAATTAATATGATTAGTATAAAGACTCGCTAGGGTCGATAAAAGCGATCGCCAGTTAGATTGTCCAGATCGCAAACTAGGCAACCATAAAGCGTCGTTATTTGGAAGACACAAACGCCCCATTCCTGACAAAATTGGTTTTGCGCCTATTTCCAAGAAAACATTGCATTTTAATTTGGCTAAAGTTTCCATTCCCACAGCAAAACGAACGGGTTGACAGATATGATCGATCCAATATTGAGGCATAGCAAGTTCCTCAGCAATTCTTGCCCCCGTGAGGTTAGAAACAAAAGGAATTTGTGGTATAGAATAATTAATCGTCTCGGCAACTTTAGTAAAAGCAGGTAAGATTGACTCCATCAAGGGGGAGTGAAACGCATGAGATACCTGTAGCTTGGTCGTTTTAAAGTTTTTATCATTAAATATGGCGATCGCCTGTTCGATAGCTTCAATCTCTCCTGAAATCACCGTATTTTCTAAAGTGTTAATTGCAGCAACCGCAATCTTGCCAGATAAAGTTTTAATTACATTATTTACTTCCTTCTCACTAGCCTGAATTACATACATATCTCCATTGGCGGTTAATCCTTGCATCAATTTGCCACGATTAGCAACGAGTTTAATCGCATCTTCCAGGTTAAATACACCAGCAACAGTAGCAGCAACAAATTCACCAATACTATGACCCATGACTACATCAGATTTGATGCCCCAAGAGATCCACATCTGGGCGAGAGCATATTCGATGGTAAAGATGGCGGGTTGGGTGTATTGGGTTTGGTTGAGGGTAGAAGAAGCGGAGGGAGCAGAGGAGAATATTATTTCTCTGAGAGGTATGTCTAGATAAGAGTTGAAGAGTTGAAAACAGCGATCGCAATTTTCTTGAAAAACAGGCTGAGTTTTGTATAATTCTCTCCCCATATCGAGATACTGCGATCCTTGCCCTGTGAAGAGAAAAGCAATTTTATTGTTGAGATCGTTAAATTTAGATTGCGGTATTTTTGTAACTTCTTCGTTATTATTAAACGCATTCAATTGTTCGCTTAATTCCTGAACATTTTCCGAGACAATTGCTAAACGATGCTCAAAATGCGATCGCTTTATGTTAGCTGTATAGCAGACATCTTTGAGGGAAGCAGAGGGAGAAAGATATTGTTGATATTGTTTGACCAATTCTTTTAACGCTGCCTCACTTTTTGCGGATAGGGTTAATATATGTAGTTTTTTCTCCCTGTTATGCGAAGCGGTTATGCGAAGCGGTATCCCTTGAGAATCCTTTAGGACTCGTTGTCCCCTCGTCTCGTTGTCCCCCCGTCTCGTTGTACCCCCGTCAGTCTTAACTGAAATATCTAAATCTCCAACTACCAAATGGGCATTCGTTCCGCTAAAACCAAAAGAACTAATACCCGCTAGACGGAACTTATTTTGCTGCCATTCTCTACCTTTACTAACAACATCAACCCCTGCATTATCCCAATCTATATAAGGGTTAGGCTGCTTAAAATGTAGGTGAGGTGGAATTTGGTTATGTTGCAGACTGAGAACTACTTTAATTAAACTAGCAATGCCCGCAGCAGCTTCTAAATGTCCGATATTGGTTTTAACCGAACCTATTAGCAAAGGATTATTTCTATTTCTCTTAAATACTTCTCCTAACGCTGTAATTTCAATTGGATCGCCTAAAGATGTACCTGTACCGTGAGCCTCTATATAGTCAATATCTTCTGCTGTTACACCACTATTAGCTAACGCCTGACGAATTACTGTCTGTTGAGATACTCCATTAGGTACAGTTAAACCACTACTCTTCCCATCTTGATTAACTGCCGAACTTTTAATTATGGCTAAAATGCGATCGCTATCTCGTTCAGCATCAGCCAATCTTTTCAACACTACCATCCCGCAGCCTTCCCCACGAGTAAAGCCATCGGCAGCAGCATCGAAGGTTTTACAGCGTCCATCTACTGATAGCATCCGCGCTTGGGAGAAGTTGATAGTAAATTCGGGAATAATCAGGCGATGTACTCCACCAGTTACGGCTATATTGCACTCACGATCGCGTAAACTTTTACACGCTAGATGAACAGCTACAAGAGAAGAAGAACAAGCGGTATCTACTGCCATACTAGGAGCGGTAAAGCCTAGTAAATAGGATATTCTACCTGCTGCGGTACTATGAGAATTTCCCGTAGCTAAATAAGCATCGATTTCGGTATGCTCTCTTTCTAGCAATAGCTGGGAATAGTCGCTACTGCTAATACCAACAAATACTCCAGTATTCTTGGCTTTTTCTGTATGAGGAATAACTCCTGCATTTTCCAAAGCTGACCAAGTTACTTCTAACAGCAATCTTTGTTGCGGATCGAGGCTGTTGGCTTCGCGGGGAGAAATACCAAAAAACTCAGCATCAAATTCTTTTAACCCCTCGACAAAACCACCATAACGGGTGTGCATCTTTCCTAGAGTAGCAGGATTGACATCATAATAATCTTCTAGATTCCAGCGATCGCCTGGCACTTCAGAAATAGCATCCACACCATTAACCAGCAAATCCCAAAATGCTTCTGGAGTATCTGCGCCACCAGGAAACCGACAACCCATACCAATAATTGCGATCGGCTCATTGTTTTTATTCTTCTCTTGTTGGAGTTGCGCTCTTAAGTCCTTAATTTCTGATAATGCTTTTTGCATCAAGACTTTATAGTCAGGTTTGGGAGTTGTCATTATTTGTCTTCCTCCATTGCTGCTAATTCGGTTGCTAGTAAATCCGCGATATCTGCTTCTTCATGACTTGTGTCTTCTGGAAACATTTTGTCTAAAACGTAATCTGTCAAAGCTTCTAGATTAGGGTAGTCAAAAGCCACAGTGGAAGGCAAAGTAAAACCAATACTATCTTGCAAGCGATTTTTAAATTCGATCGCGGTTAAAGAATCCATACCCAATTCGAAAAATCCTGCTTTGGTATCTAATTCAGTAGCTTGGAAACCTAATACTCTGGCTAATTCTAAGCGAAGGTGATTTAGGAAGAGCGATCGCCTTTCAGTGGGAGTTGCTCGATTTAATTCAGCCTGAAGATCTATCCGATCTACTTTTGGTTGGGAAGCGGATTGTTTGAACTCGTTAAAGAAAGGGGTGAATTTTCCTTGTTGGAGAAATTTAGCCCAGTTGATGTTAACCACGCCTATTTGGGCAGAGGAAGCGGAGTGAGCAGAGGGGGCTGAGGAGGTACTAAGAAATAACTGTTCTAATATAGCTATTCCTTGTTCGGGCGCGATCGCATTTACCCCGATTTGACTCATGCGTGTATCTGCTTGTTTTTGGGCTGCTGCGCCGATATTTGACCAAGTTCCCCAATTTATACTCATGGCAGGCAATCTGAGAGAATGACGATAGTGTGCCAAGCTATCTAGGAACGTATTAGCAGCAACATGATTGGCTTGTCCTGGCGAACCGAGTAAAGAAACTGCCGAAGAAAAGAGAATAAAGAAGTCTAGATTAATATCCTTTGTTAAATTATGCAGATTCCAAGCACCAGTAACTTTTGGCTGAAAAACCCGTTCCATTTGCTCCCAAGTCATGTTTTGGATTGCACTGTCGTCGAGCAGTCCCGCAGCATTAATTACACCTCGTAGGGGCGGAGGAGCAGTGGAGGCTGAGGGAGAAATTATATTGTTAGATATTAAAGCTTCTTCTAAGGAATTGTAGTCAGAGATATCTGCCTGGATGACTTTGACAGTTATCTTTTGTTGTTCTAATCGTTCGATCTGTTGCTGTGCATCTTCTGAGGGATTGCTGCGTCCAATTAATGCTAAATGTCTTGCTCCTTTTTCGACTAGCCAGTGGGCGGTTAACAATCCCAGATCTCCTAAGCCACCAGCAATTAAATAGCTACCATTTTCGTCGATGCTCAATTCTGGAGTAATGACTACTTTCCCAATATGTTTGGCTTGTTGGAGGTAGCGAAAAGCCGAGCGTGCTTGAGGTAGAGGAAATACTTTTTTAGCTAAAGGTTGTAGTTTGCGATCGCTAAAATTAGCCATTAACTCAGACAACATGGATTGAATTAATTCGGGTTGCTGTTGGCATAATTCCACCATGTCAATAATGTGATAATTGGCATCGGGTAACTGTTGCTGTACCTGAGATTCTTGCCAAATATCTAATTTGCCAATTTCTAGAAAACAACCATCAGTTTTTAAGACAGACAAACTTGCAGGAATAAACTCTCCTGAGAGGGAATTAAGAACAATATCTATCCCCGATCCATTGGTAATCTCGTTAATTTCTTCTACAAAATCGAGATCACGGGAGTTCATAATATGTTTGACTCCCAAAGACTTAAGATAATCCCATTTACCTTTACTAGCTGTCGCGAATATTTCTGCACCAGCTTGCTGTGCTAATTGAATCGCAGCCTGTCCAACTCCCCCCGCAGCACTGTGAATTAAAACTCGTTTCCCTTTAGCTATTTTCCCTAAATGACAGAGGGTGTAGTAAGCCGTGAGAAAAGTAACGGGAATGGTTGCAGCATTAGTGAAACTTAAGTAATCTGGAACTTTGGCTACGAGCGATCGCTCTACTGTAACGTAATGACTAAAGGTATTAGACGAGATCGCAATTACGCGATCTCCTATATTTAAATCTGTTATCTTGTCTCCGACTGTGATTACTTTTCCCGCGCATTCACAGCCGAGAGTTTTGTTTTCACCAGGATATAAATTTAGGGCAATTAAGACATCTCTAAAATTCAAACCTGTAGCTTCAATTTGAATTTCAATCTGGTTAGAATTAGGTTTTTGTCGCGATTTAGGTTTGAGAGTTAAATTATCTAATGAGCCAGGATTATCTATTATTAAGTAACTAGGTTGATTATTGCTATTTAATAACGGAGGTGAATCATATCTTCTTAATCTCGGTAAATAAAGATTATTATCTCTAAAAGCTATTTCAGTTTCGCTGGAGTTAGTAATTTCTGCTAATAAATTCTCAAATTGATTTTCTAACTTAATATTTGGATCTAAGTCGATTCTGGTACAGTTTAGTTCGGGATGCTCGAGCGCGATCGCTTTTCCTATTCCCCATACGGTTGATTGAATTAACCCTTTTATTTGTCGTTCTTTACCTGTACTTACTGCACCTTGAGTAACTAACACCAGACGGTCGAGATTTAGATTATTTTTAACTAAAGCTTGAACTAATTTTAGAATCGGATTAGCTGTCTCTTTAGATAATTGATTTATGTTACCTAGATCGAGTTTGTTTGATTCACAGAAATAAATTATTTTTTCAATCTTAGAATATTTCTCTTGTATCTCTGTAAATAGCCGTTCGATATCTTGAGATGATTCGGGATTAATTGTAAATTCGGTTTCATTTATCTGTTGAAAGCGATCGCTAAAACCAATAAAATGATAATCCTGTTCTTGTTCATCTAAAATTTTAGATAATTTGGAAATATTATTTTCGAAATCGCAGAAAACTAAATAAACATTGCTTCCTCCGCTTACTCTGCTTAAAATAACCCCTTGACTATCTGCATAATCATTAATAGTAACTATGCGATCGAATCCTTGTTGTTGTAATAAACTTTCCCATTGTTTTGCTGTAATCAAAGGATGATTACTACGCAAATCACTATCTTTAAATTTCCACCAGCCTTCTGTTAAACCAAAGATAAGATCGACCCAATATAAAGGCTGTGTTCCTTCTACTAACAGGAATAGTCCTTGAGGCTTTAATAATTGCTGAATGTTGCTGGTAGTTGCTGCTAAATTCTCTGTGGCATGAATAACATTGACGGCAATAGTTAAATCGTATTCTGACGATATTTGTTCTTGTTCAATATCTAATATTTGATAGTCAATAAAATCATAGTCGGCAAATTTTTCTCGTGCTTGAGTTAAAAATAGAGGAGAGATATCGCTAAAAGTATACTCAATATTTTTTCCTACTAATTCTGGTAGCAAATATGCAGTTGTACTGGCTGTTCCTGCACCTATTTCTAATATTTTAAATTTATATTTTTCTGGTTTAGCCTTAAGTATTTCGAGAACAGTATTTTTAACTAAGCTATTAAAATAATTGGCTTGAGGAGAGTTCTGATACAGATCGGTAAGTGTTGTTAAATCTCCTTGGGAAAATAAAATATTTAACGGATCGACCTTACCTAGTAGAATGCGATCGAGTTGTGAAGCACATTTAACTAATAAATCTAATTCGGCTTTAATTTCTGGATATTTTTGTAGTTTATTCAGCTTTAGTTCTAGGTTAACCTTACCGACAGGATGTATAACATCCCATGCCTCTCCCGATTTAGTTAAAATATTTTCTGCTACTAATATTTCTAGTAAATGAGTAAATAATTTTTGTTGTGTCGGAACTATTTTATATTTATCAATTAATTCTTTAGCAGTAAAGCGATGTCTTCGACTAGCTTCGCAATCGTCCAGCCTTAACTGCAAGCCTATATTATCAAAAGCTTGAAATATATAAGCCAGACTGAGATTTTCTAACTCAGGAATCAGTTGCTCATTATTCTGATAATCTTCGGTTTTACTAACTAAGTCTGTAACTTCATCTTTGACTAATTTCAGCTCGACTTTAACCTCATAATCGAGAGTAAGCAACTTCTCTTGTTGCCATTCTATTTTATATAACCAGTCATTAAAATCATCTTTATTATTATTTACAATTAATTGACTATCAGCTTTTCTTAAAAGTAAATTATCTATTTTAGCAATTACTGTACCGCGATCGCTTAATAAAGTAATATCGACTAAATAGTTATTATTTTTTTGTTTTAATTCAACATAACCCCAATAGTATTGTCTCAAATCAATTACTCGATTCCTTAACCAAAGCTGTTCCAAACTTACAGGCAAGTAAATGTCAGGTTCAGCTTTAGAAAATGCAGCAGCCATCGCTTGCAAACAAGCATCTAAGATAATAGGATATAGTTGATAGTTATCAGTAACAGGTAACAACTCTAATGGCAGTTTTATCTTAGCTAAAGCATTATTTTTATTACTCCATAGTTTTGCGATCGCCTGAAAACAACTACCATAATTTAAACCTTGCTTTACTAACTCCTGATAATAGAGATCGACATCAATTTCTTGATCGCATCTTTGTTTAAGTTCTGGTAGTATACTATCGCCATCTTTTAATCTAATTTCTTCGTCAATATTACCTGTAGCATGAGTAACCCAACTATTATTCTCTGACAGACTAACTATCTCAAAACTACAATTATCTTCTGGAATAATAATTAACTGAACTACAGTGTCAGATTCTGTAATAGTTAAAGGCTTTTGAATAATAAGATTATCTAAAACTAAAATCTCAGAATTTAGTATCTCTTTTCCCGCACTAAGAGCCATTTCTATAAAGCCTGCTGCGGGCATAATCGGATTATTAAAAACTCGATGATCTTGTAAAAAGCTTATGCGATGGCTACTGATTACTGTTTCAAAAATAATATTTTTACTACGAGCGATATTTAATTGCCGACCAATGAGAGAATTTATATTATCTCGTTTAGTAAGATCTAGAGGTTTAACATCTAGCCAATAGCTCTTTTTTTGAAAAGGATAGGTCGGTAAAATAACCTTCTGATAATTACCATAACTATAAAAACTTTCCCAATCCAAATCAATACCAGAACTATACAAGTAAGCCAAGCTATCAAGTATAATTTCGCGATCGCCTCTATCTTCTTTTAAACTCGAAACCCACAAACAAGAATCCTTTGCGCCTCTGCATCTTTGCGTGAGAGTTTCTGACAAACAAAACCGCCCCATTCCTAACAAAACGGGCTTACTGCCACATTCAATAAATACGCTATACCCACTCTTATCCAAAACTCGAATACTATCCGCAAACAATACAGGATTAACAATTTGCTGACACCAATAATCAGCCGTAGCTATTTCTGAAGTAAAATCACCCGTTACGTTAGCCACAATATTTAATTGAGGCTGATAATAATCAATCTCCTCTGTAACTGCTCGAAACTTCTCCAACGTCGGCTGCATTAAAGGAGAATGAAAAGCATGAGATACGTTTAACTTTTTATATTTAATCTCATCTTGTTCTAGCTGCTGAACAATAGACTCAATTGCTTCATTTTCACCAGAAATAACAATGCTGCGCTCGCCATTAATTGCTGCAATACATACTTGTTCTCGATAGGGCTTAATCAAATTCTTGACTAACTCTAAATCGCCCACAATCGATACCATCGTACCCCTGTTAGGTACTTGCTGCATCAATCTACCCCTAGCAGCCACTAACTTTAAAGCGTCTTTTAAGCTAAATACTCCTGCAACAGTGGCAGCGACGTACTCTCCAATACTATGCCCCATTACCGCATCGGGTTTGATACCCCAAGATATCCATAATTGAGCTAAAGCGTATTCGATAGTGAAAATAGCGGGTTGGGTATATTGAGTTTGGTTGATTTGACCAAGGGAAGCAGAGGGGAAGATGATATCTTTGAGAGTTTTGTCTAAATATTGTTCGAGGATTTGGAAGCAGCGATCGCAGTTTTTTCTAAATACAGGTTCGGTTTCATATAATTCTTGTCCCATGCCCACATACTGCGATCCTTGTCCTGTGAAGAGAAAGGCGATTTTGTTATTCTGATGATTATGTAGGGGCGGATAGCTATTCGCTTCTACAAGTTTCTGCTGTAATTCATCAATTGACTGGGCTGTAATTGCCAAACGATACTGATAATGTGATCGCCCGACGCTAGAGGTGTAGCAAATATCCTTCAAGGAAGTAGAGGGTGCGGAGGAAGCCGAGGAAGATAAATACCGTTGATATTTTTTAATTAAGGCTTGTAATGCTACTCCACTTTTTGCAGATAAGGTTAATAGATATATGTTTTTCTCCCCCTCTCCCTCTCTCCCCCTCTCCTGATCAGCCTCAACCGAAATATCTGCATTTCCAACTACTAAATGGGCATTTGTTCCACTCATCCCAAAAGAACTAACTCCCGCGATGCAAGTTTCGTCATTCCACCTAGAAAAGCGATCGCAAACTTCTACAGCTAACTTATCCCAGGAAATATAAGGATTTGGTCGGTCGTAATTCAGATGGGGAGGTATGGCTCTATTTTGAATAGATAGAATTACTTTAATTAACCCTGCTATTCCCGCCGCTGACTCTAAATGTCCGAAATTAGTTTTAACTGAGCCTATCTTTAGCTTTTGCTTTCTATTTCCATCAAATACTTTGCTTAGGGCTAAAACTTCTATGGGGTCACCTAAAGATGTTCCCGTACCGTGTGCCTCGATGTAACCAACATCTTCTGGTTTTACTTTGGCATTGTTTAGAGCTTCTCTAATCACTGCTTCTTGAGCATTACCATTGGGAGCAGTTAAACCGTTACTTTGCCCATCGTGATTTACAGCAGAACCTTTAATTACGGCAAGAATATTATCAGAATCCGCGATCGCATCACTCAATCTCTTTAAAATTAAGACACCACCGCCTTCACCCCGTACATAACCATCAGCACTAGCATCAAAAGTTTTACAATGTCCATCAGGAGATAGAGCTTTAAGGCGACAAAAGCCGATGGTAACTTCTGGAGAAAGCATTAAATTTACTCCTCCTGCGATCGCCAAATTAATTTCTTTGGTTCGCAAACTTTGACAGGCTAAATGTACGGCTACCAAAGAAGAGGAACAAGTCGTATCTAGCTGTAGAGTTGCCCCCTGTAAACCCAACACATAAGCAATTCTGCCTGCGGTGATGCTGCTAGTATTGCCCAAGCTATTAAAAGCATCAATGCGCGTCGGATCGCCTGAATTTATGGAACGGCGGGAATAATCATCAAAACATTGACCGACAAATACACCTGTTTTACTACCCTTGAGTTTAGTAGTAGATTGCCCTGCATTTTCTAAAGCGTTATGACTGACTTCGAGTAACAATCTTTGCTGTGGATCGATCGCTGCTGCTTCTCTAGGGGAAATACCAAAAAATTGCGGATCGAATCTATCTACATCCTCAACAAATCCGCCGTAGCGAACATAAATTTTACCTGGAGTATCGGGGTTACTGTCATAATATTTGTCTAGATCCCAACGAGAAGGGGGAACTTCAACAATTCCATCGACTCCCTGACACAACATTTCCCAGTAAGCATCGGGATTATCCGCTCCACCAGGGAACCGACAATCCATGCCAATTACGGCAATCGGTTCATATTTCTCTTGCTCCAAAGACTCTAACTTAGAGCGCATTTTCCGCATCTCTACTAGAGCATCTTTCAGGAGTTGTTGATAATCCATCTTGCTACTCATCAATTATCTCTCCCTTTGGCTAAAGCAATTTCTTGTAGGAGCGATCGCGCTAACTCATCCTCAGATAACGCATCTATATCCATATCCCTCTGCTCCCTCTGCCCTCTGTTCTCTGTTCGCTGCCTTGCCAAATACCCCGCCAACGCTTCAATACTAGGAAAACTCCAAGCTAAAGTAGGTTCAATTTCTAGATCCTCAGGTAACCACTCTTGTAAATCCTGCGCCAACTCCACCGCCATCACCGAGTCAATACCATAATCAGCAAATGCTTTAGTGCGATCAATTTTCTCCATAGGAATTTGCAATTTACCGCTCAACCACCGCGATAACCAATCCTCTACCTCACTAGACTTCTGCTGTTTAGTTGGGGTAACGGGTTTATTTTGGGTAATGGGTAATGGGTAATGGGTAATGGGTAATGGATTTTTACCTTCTGCCCTCTGCCTTCTAAATCCCAAAAGCTCATCAACCTCCCGATCTTCCCCTGCCAAATTCTGCTGAATATCGCCGATCGCATTTTCGTAGGACTTAATTAAATCCCTTGTTGCATCTGCTTCTTGAGTAACCAATTCATGAGAGGCGATCGCTTTGGCTATTTCTTCCTCAAACTGTAATTCCGCCCAGGAAACTGCTCTCTTAAGTTCTTGAGTGGGGTTTTGTTGGTAACTGTGTTTAGTGGCTGCAAGTAAAATAGCGCAGGTAGCAACTTCTCCCACTAAACTATAAATCCAGCGTTTATTGTCTATAGATTTATCAAATACAGGATTATCTTGAAAATGTTTATTGATTCTGGCGATCACTTTTTCTAACTCTTCATAAACATCCGCAGCATTAAAAGTATCTTGCATAAAAACAGCTAATTCTCGATCCAAATTCTCGATCTCATTCTTTGTATTCTTCTTCGCGTCTTTGCGTCTGTCTTGGTCAGCATTACATGCGGCACAGGGCTGTCGCCCAAAGCGACGCTGGTCGCGTCTGCCCCTTCGGGGCTGTGCCTTTGTTTGCGCCTTTCGTCGGCGCGGGGTCTGACCGCTTTGCGCGAGATTATTACAATTAACAATCCTCGAACCCAAGAACATATTAAGGGTTTCCGTAGGTCCCTCAAAAATCCGTAAAACTCTAGCATCTCGTAATATCTGAGGCGCAATATTAGTTTCGATATACCCTCTACCGCCCAAAAATTGGACTAAACTATCTGCTGCTTGCCAGTAAAATTCAGGGGCGGACGTTTTACAAGCAGCATACAACTCCACAGGAATTACCACTCCTTCATCCAATAACTCAGCGATTTGAGTAACTAAGCACTCTACAGCGGCGATTTGTGCGGTTAATTCCCCCAGGCGATTTAAGATGACAGGATTATCTAACAACCTGCCTGTAGATACCTGACGGCGAGAAGTATAACGCAACATCAGTTGGGCGCAGCGTTTCATTCCTCCTAAACAAGAAAAAGAGATCGCTAGCCTACCGTACATCATGGCATCTTGAGCCACTTCCATACCTTTCCCTGGTTTTCCTAACAACTGCTCTAAATCAACGGGAACATTATCGAAATAAACGGTATTCTGTACCATTCCTTTCATTCCCATCGTTAAAGCTTCTTTTCCTTGCCTCAAACCAGGAGTACCGCGACGCACCGCAAAAGCACTAATTCCCCTGTGACTGCCGTTTATATCCTCATGCTGCACAAAGACATTAGTTACCCCAGCCCAAGCAGCCGAACCACTCCAAATCTTCTCCCCTTCAATATTCCAGCCATGTTCGCCACTAGCTATAGCTTTCGATGAGATCGCCTGGGGATTTGAACCCGCACCCTTTTCAGTGAGCGCGAAAGCAGCCAATTCCCTACCTGTAGCCAATATCGGCAATAATTCCTGCTTTAATTCTTCACTACCGTAATTAAGTATGGGGCGAATACCCAGAATATTATTCAAACCCACAAACAAACAAAGAGTCGTATCAATCGCTCCTAATTGTTCCAATATTTGCATGGTTTCATAATTATTCAAACCCAATCCACCATACTCTTGAGGAACTTGCATTCCCAATAAACCTTGATTCCCAAAATCCAGAACAATATAAGGAGGAATACACCGTCTTTCATCAATCAATTGCGAATTAACATTTTCATCCGCATAACCCCGCAACCAATCAATAATAAATTGAACCTTTTCGCTATTAACTTCTGACTGCATGCGGCTAACCGAATCGCCTTTGCGACTACATGCGGGCAAGCCCTTTATGACTTCCTTTAAATAATTCTCCTTACACAAATAACGCTGAATCTTGCCACTAGAAGTCTTAGAAATACTGCCAGTTTTAATTAACTGAATATCATAAATATTCAAGCCAAACTCTTGCGAAACAGCAGACTTAATCGCAGATTCAATCTCTTCTGTTAACTCCTGCTCTTTGCTCTCTGCCCTCTGCCTTCCAAACAATTTTCTCACAAAACTTCTGGCAACTTCTTGAACAATTACTAACTGCTCTTTCCCTTCAATTTCCACACTAAAAGTTGCCCCCGCATTAGCTCGTAAAGCAGAATGCGATCTCTCTACTACTCTCTCTATATCTTGAGGATAATAATTTTGTCCGCGAATAATAATTACATCTTTAACTCTGCCCGTAACAAATAATTCTCCATCAGCAATAAATCCTAAATCACCAGTTCTTAAATAGAATTTATTACTATTATTTACTCTAGCTTGAAACTTTTCTTCGGTTAATTTTTTATTATTCCAATAGCCAACAGCAATATTATCATTTTCTTCAATCCAAATTTCCCCAACTTCGCGATCGCACAACACCTCATTAAGATCGGGATTAACAATAATAACCTTTTGTCCCAAATCCACTCTCCCACTACTAACTCCTGCACGGGCTGTTCGCGAACTTCTGCCTGCATACGGCAATTCGGTTTGCCTTTGTGCCTTCTGCCTTCTGCCTTCTGCCTTCTGATTTCTCTTAACAACAAAACTATCTTTTTTAACCCCACCACTAACAATTAATGTCGCTTCTGCCATTCCATAACAAGGGTAAAAAGCAGACTTTTTAAATCCACATTCAGCGAATGCTTCGGCAAATCTCTCTAAGGTTTCTACTCTAATTGGTTCTGCGCCAATAAAAGCCAAATTCCAACTACTTAAATCTAGTTTTTGTTTGTCTTTAGAGCTAATTTTATCAATACACAATTCATAAGCGAAATTAGGTGCACCACTTGTATTTGCTTTTAGTCTAGAGATAGTTTCTAGCCATAATAAAGGTTTTCTTAAAAAATCTATTGGTGATAATAAACTGACAGGAAAACCTCCAAATAGGGGCTGTATTACACCACCAATCAAGCCCATATCATGATAAAAAGGTAGCCAACTTACTCCTTGACTATTACCTGAATGTCCAAATAATTTATAGATTAAATTTGAATTGCTAATTATATTTTTATGAGTTACGACTACCCCTTTAGGATTGCCTGTAGAACCAGAAGTATATTGTAAAAAAGCTGTTGTTTCTAAATTTAATTTATCAGCCTCAAACCTAATTTCATTACTTTCAATCTTGTCTGTAAACAAGCAGTTTTTCGATCTAATTTTATTAGATAAATATGTCGATACCTTAGCTTCTAATTCACTAACTGTTAATACAGCCTTGGGCGTACAATCATCAACTATCGTTTCGAGACGAGATAGCTTTTGATTACGTCGTGGAGGATAAATCGGTACAGCGATCGCTCCTGCATACAAACAGCCCAAAAAAGCCGTAACAAATTCTAATCCCGCAGGATAAATCAGTAATACTCTTTCTCTCTCCAGATTTAGAGTGATTAACTGACTTGCGATCGTCTGAGATTTTTTTCGTAGTTCTTGATAATTCAATCTGTCGTAAGGCTTATTTTCCCCGACATAAAACTCATAGGCGATCAAATTGCCTGCAAAGGTTGCGCGATAATCTAAAATATCTAATATAGTCGAACCAATATCTGTGGGGTTGGACAAAAGAATGGGGCTAGTAGTCACAAGTTAGCAAGAAAATATAAGTAATGGAATTACTATTAAATAAAGCGATTGCTACAAGGCTTCAGCAATCGTCTCCTAAAATAAATGTAACATCTACAACTAAAAATTATCAACAATAATTCTTATTAAGTCGAATCTATTTTTAAACCAGTAGTTTAAATCAAATTAGGGCATTGCACAATGAATAGATGATTACGGAAAAATAGGTATAGACCAATGTTTAAGGTAATAGGATAAAAGCCGAATAGAAGCTTCAAGCATTTCAAGCGATTTTGAGTAACAAAATGTTTTACGGTGCAAACGGGCTAGATAATGGCGTAAGCGGGAATACATGCGGCGAACTATGCGCCTTTGTCTCCCTCAACCCTGGTCATTGCTGTTTTGCTGACCAAATGATCGCAGTCATTAATAAAGCAAGGGTAAACTTTCCATCCATCCGTAATGTACAAAAAGCATTGCCAACCTCCAACGACTCTCCACAAATTGTTGAAGGTTGATTGTGAGCGATCTCCCACAACCCATTTCAAGACACACGCTTGGTGAGAGTTTACTGCTGTCCAGAGCCAAATTTGGTTTTTTTTGAACCTACAAAAGTTTGCAATTCGTCTAACTGTGCTGTCTCTGGGATCTCATAATTTTCATCTGGTATTTGAGATGAAACTTCTTTGACCCAATTAATTACTGTATTGTGACAGACTCCGGTTGAGCGTTCAATTCCCCTAAAACCCATACCATTACAGTACAAAGTCAAACAATGGTCTTTCACGTCTTGGGAGTAACCTCTTCGGTCATAGATATCAATAAACTGACGATTACAATCGCGGCAAAGGTAGTTTTGTTTGTCTTGTCGCCGACCATTTTTGACTATTTTCCGTGATTCGCACCGAGGACATTGCATAGTAAATCTCATTTATCATATTTTAACTGTGCAACGCCCAAATTAGGATAAAGGTTAACAGGTTTCTCCTCGTCTGCCAATCTGCTTCCTGACTTTTGATTTCAGATTTCAAAAATTCTTGCTCTTTCTGTCCCCTCTGATCTACTGATTCCTGATTGGATTGACTTTATGCAACTAATATTCAATAGTGATATTTAGACTCCATTTTAGTCTGATTCAAAATTAGTGCAGATTATGCACTGTTATTATTTTATATTTATATAGTTTATTTTCTATGAGATTTATATCTCCCTTCACTGGTATTTCAACCTCTATTCTGATTACAACTCTAACAGTTCACTTCACAGCACCAGTACTAGCACAACAATTAACTCAGATAATTGGTGTAGATGTTAGAGAAACAGAACAAGGAATTGAAATTATTGTAGAAACAGTAAATGCTTCTGTACCTGAATTTGTCCAGACTCCAGATAACAATATTCTATATATTGATTTAGTTGACTCTCAACTAAACTTAGCTTCTGGAGAAAGTTTTCAAGTTGAAACCCCAGCTGAAACAATTGAGTCAGTTACTGTGTCTGAAGAATTTGCTGGTAGTGTTGCGATCATCATTAAAGGAACTGAAAGCTTACCCCAGGTCGAGCTAATTCCTAATGACCAAGGAGGAATATTTAGCATCACGACAACTCCTGCTGTGGCTGAGACTTCTCCTGCCACTCCTGAACCAGAACAAGAAATAGAAATTATTGTTACTGGAGATCCTGAACCAGAAGAGGAATATATCAGACGTGAGACCTCTATCGGCAGAGGCAATCCTACCTCAATCTTGGAAACACTACAGTCAGTACAAACAGTAACCGAAGAGCTAATTGAAGATCAAAATATTAATAATCTGAGCGATATCCAACGTAATGTTAGCGGCGTCAATTTAGGTGGCAATGTTCCATCACAATTCCCTGGTTCTTCATTTGTAATTCGCGGTTTTAGTGCGGTTGCTGGGCGAGAAAATATCTTACGGAATGGTTTGAGAGACGATACGGTCAGATTTATCTCAGGAGTTCCCAACATCGAGCGAGTTGAAGTACTAAAGGGACCGGCATCGGTTTTGTTCGGGCAGGGGGTTATTGGAGGTACGATAAATTTGGTGACGAAAAAGCCTCAACAAGAACCATCCTATAACCTGGAATTTACTGCGGGAAACTTTGAGACCTATCGCGGCAGTTTAGATTTTACTGGATCTTTGAATGAGGATGAGTCTTTAGCTTATCGCATAAATTTTGCTTATGAATCTGAAGGAAGCTTTCAGGATTTTCAGGAGACAGATTTTTTATTTGCCGATGTTGGCGTGTCCTTAATCGATTCGGAAAAAACTAAACTATATATTGGCTTAGAATATCAGGATTCTAGCAGTAGCGGTGCAGCATCACAGTTACCTGCTTCGGGAACAGTAATTGATAACCCCCTGGGGTCAGTAGATTTCAGCGAAAATTTGGGAGAACCAAGCCTAGCAGAATCAGATTTAACGGTGGTTCGTCTCAATTCGGAATTTGAGTACCAAATAAGCGATAATTGGAAGGTACAAAGTCAGCTTTTGGGTTCTTTTTTAGAGCAAGATGGTATAGGTTTTGCCAATATTAATCTGGTATCAGACCGCTTCCTGACTAGGCTTTTAATTGATAATCCTGGTCAAAATAATATTATTACCCTCAATAGTAACGTAGTTGGTGAAGTCGATTTCTGGGGGATGAAGCACCAACTGCTGATGGGAGTTGAAGTCGCCACCCAACAACTGGAAGATAAAATCGATTTTCAAAACGTTGCCAGTATCGATATTTTTGAGCCAGTTTTCAGTCCCGACAGTGTTGGCAATTTTGTACTTTCTTTTGAGGATAGTGTAACTATCTTTAGTGAAGTGGGATTATACATCCAAGACCAGATAACCATTACCGAAGGTTTAATTTTATCTCTGGGAGGACGCTATAACATTGCCAAGAGTGAATTTGACGACGCAATTAACCCCGAAGCCAATAGCGATCGCACCGACCTGGATTTTACCCCCCGCGCTGGGCTAATTTATCAGCCAGTAGAAAATGTTTCTCTCTATGCCAGCTACACCGAATCTTTTCTCCCTAATTCTGGTGCTAGTACTGAACTCGACCCTGCAACAGGGACAACGGTTGTGGGAGAGGAGTTTGAACCTGAAGTGGGCAGACAAATAGAAATTGGTGTCAAAGCCGAGTTATTTGACGAAAGAGTTCTGGCAACCCTGGCTTTATTCGACCTCAAAAGATCCAACGTTCTTGATTTTCAAACTCTTTCTACTAGTCAAGTCGGTGAACAAAAAAGTCAGGGGATTGAATTGGATCTTGCAGGGGAAATCCTGCCTGGATGGAAAATCATTTCTAACTACACTCTTCTTGATACAGAAATTCTAGAGGATGACACTTTCACTGTGGGCAATCAATTACAAAACGCGCCTGAAAACGCTTTTAGTATCTGGTCAACTTATAATATCCAGAAAGGGAGCTTAGCTGGTTTGGGTTTCGGTTTGGGTTTTTTCTTTGAGGGAGAAAAACAAGGCGATCTAAACAACTCTTTTACTGTACCCAGTTTTTTTCGTACTGATGCGGCACTGTTCTACCAGAAAAAAAGTTTTCAAGCTCAACTTAACATCCAGAATCTCTTCGATGTTGAATATATTGAAAGTGCGGAAGATGAATTTCAAGTTAACCCTGCTCCACCTTTTACAGTTTTGGGTACGCTATCATTAGAGTTCTGAAGTAGAGGATCATAGGAGAATTAGAAGCCAGAGTTCAGAGATTTGGTCACCAGAGAGCTTATACTCTTTGCTTCCTTACTTTACTTTTCACATTTTTTGTTATCTAGCCATCCTATAGCTCGGAAATTCTCTCCGAGATTATAAAAATATGCGAAATTTTATAATTCTTTGGCTTGGTCAATTTATCTCTACCCTCGGTAGTTACATGACTATTTTTGCGGTCACTATTTGGGTTTGGGATCAAACTGATTCAGCAACCGCTTTAAGCATAATTAGTTTTTCAGCTCAGTTGCCCCGTATTTTTATTACCTTTTTAGCTGGTATCATTGTTGACCGCTTTAGTCGTAAAAGATTGATGCTGCTAGGGGATGCTAGTGCGGTATTGGCTACTATTACCGTGGGCTTGTTGTACGTTACTGGTAATTTACAAATTTGGCATTTGTGCCTAATTGTGGCAGTACACGGTAGTTTTGGACAGATTCAACAGCTTGCTTATTCGGCTTCTATTTCTTCTATTGTCCCCGAACAGCATTTAACTAGAGCAGGGAGCATGATCGCTGCTCTAGGTTATGGTTCAGCGATTATTGCTCCTGCCTTAGCGGGCATCCTCTATCCCAAGATAGATTTAGGTGGCATTGTTTTAATTGACGTTATTAGTTTTAGTGCGGCTCTAATCGCGCTATTGATTACGCCCATTCCTTCGCCTGTCAAAAATAAACCAAACCAAAAGGAAACGATGAGCATTCGGCAGCAACTTACCTTTGGTTTTCGCTACATTTGGCGCAATCCTAGTCTGCTCGCGATGGCGATCGCCTTTACTATGTTTGCCATTCCCAATGACATCAATAAAGCTTTGTACAATCCGATGATTTTAGCCCGTACTGGGGGTGATTCTCAGGTTTTGGGAATCGTTACTACCGCAGCAGGAGTAGGCGGGGTTCTTGGAGCGATAATTATTAGTATTTGGGGAGGATTTAAGAATCGAGTTAAAGGAATGCTCAATGGTTTTATTGGTGCGGGAGTTGGCAAGGCAATTCTCGGTTTCGGTAGTAGTGTTTTTGTTTGGCTTCCCGCTCAATTTTTTGCCACGATGAATACTCCTTTATTTCTTAGCTCAAGTAATGCTATTTGGTATGGTAAAGTACCATCTGAGCTTCAGGGGAGAGTCCTATCCGCCGATCATCTGGTAGGCTTAATCGTATCTGCTACATCCACTTTCGTTGCAGGCCCTTTAGCCGATTACGTCTTTGAACCGGCTATGCAGCCCGAAGGTGCTTTATCAGGAATCTTTGGTTCGATATTTGGTACGGGTAGTGGTTCGGGAATGGCTTTACTTTACGTAGTTACTGCGATTTGGATGGTAGCGATCGGTATTAGCGGTTATTTTTCCACTGTACTGTTAGGAGTGGAGAAATAATAAGTATTGGAAATAGTAATATAAAAAATGTTAATCATAATAAAAGATCGCCAATACTTTCAATTGCTCGCATGATAGCGATTACAACTACCTTTAAAGATTTAAGATCTGAAAAATTGATTCCATTTAATATAAGCGTTATTGCCAAATAATAATGCAAATGATAACCTATTGCATGAAGCTTGGCTGTTGAGAAGATTTCTCAAATTGTGTTCGGAAAATATTTAGTTTTATACTTGTTAAGTGATAAGTTTGACGCAAGCAGTAGATAGAAAAGTGATAGATAAGGCTTTACAAGATATTGGGGTAAAGCAGTTGTAAGACGATCTCAAGAAACCAAAATAAAGTTTCTACAGTGAAAGCTCGAACAAACTATACTTTTTTTCTTCCGCTAGAGCTATCTCAGACAGTTGAAAAGACTACACAATTAATTAGGAGCAAGATTTTTATATGTTAGAGAGTAAGTTGCTGAAAAGTTTTTCAGCCGACACTTTTTCTACTGTTAAAGAAAGTGGGGCTTTATTGGAGAGGCTAACTGATTTAGTAATCATTGACTCCTCAGTAGACCATCTGACGTCTTTAGTTAAGGGTACGAAAAAAAATACCAAAGTAGTTGTTTTAGATCCTAGTTCAGACGGAATTGAACAAATTACTAACGCTTTACGAGACAGTAGTAATCTTGGTAGCGTTCATTTAGTGACTCACGGTTCTCCAGGAAGATTACAATTAGGTGATTCTAATCTCGATCGCCAAAAGTTAGATAGCGACGATCACATTGTTATTTGGTCAGAATATTTAGCTGGAACACCTCTACTGATTTATGGTTGTGATGTCGCATTAGGAACAGCAGGTGAAAATTTTGTCCAAAGGTTACACGAAGTAACTGGAGCAAATATTGCTGCTGCAACCCACAAAGTAGGTAATCCTGAGCAAGGTGGTAGTTGGCAATTAAATTATCAATTAGGAGCAGATTTTGTCACAGAATTAGCCTTTACCACTAAAGCGATCGCTAGTTATGCAGGGACATTTGTAGGTATAAGTGCCAGTGCTACTCCCACAACTCTAATTGAGGATGAAGGAACAGTTACCACTATAACCTTTGCTTTAGATGAAGCACCTCCTGCTGATGGCGTGTTAGTTAGCGTTGGCACTGGTGTTCCTGGAGCGTTGGGCAATTTTGATGTATTTCCTCCCCCACCAGCAGGAACAGCCAGTGGCGGTAGTTTAGTTGCTGGATTTGATGATAGTAGTGGTTTCGACTTTTTGATTACCGACCAAACTGCCACTATTACCTTGCCCATTTTTGATGATGCTGATGCCGATGGTGATACAGTAAATGACGACGTAGGGGTTCAAGAACTAACTTTTACCGTATCGGGAGCTGAGCTTGATGCATCAGGTAGTTTCTCTTTAACTTTAGCAGATACAGCTTCACAATTAGGTGGAGGAGAACCAGAACCAGAACCAGAGCCAGAACCAGAGCCAGAACCAGAACCAGAACCAGAGCCAGAACCAGAACCAGAACCAGAGCCAGAGCCAGAACCAGAACCAGAACCAGAACCAGAACCAGAACCAGAACCAGAACCAGAGCCAGAGCCAGAGCCAGAGCCAGAGCCAGAGCCAGAGCCAGAGCCAGAGCCAGAACCAGAG
>JBCDEP010000206.1:0-9670 GCA_039179675.1 Cyanobacteria bacterium P01_G01_bin.67 | reverse complement strand
TTGGCTTATGCAGTTATTGATGGAGTCGATGCCAGAGCTAAGTCGGGAAGATATCAAGCTGAACGATTCCGATTTCCCTCCAAGTTAGTTCCTTCATAATGTGTTACGTGCATTATTTTTTCTTTCCCTAGCTACTTATCGTCGAATGTATGTACCTGGAGGAACTTATTTTTTTACTCTAGTGACATATCAACGTAAACCTCTTTTTTCTATTCCCGAAAATATTACTCTTTTGCGAAAGGCTACCAGGCAGATAATGACAGAAATGCCAGTTAAAATTATTGGTGCTGTTGTTTTGCCAGACCATCTTCACTTTATTTGGCAGCTACCGCCAAAAGATACAAATTATTCCAAAAGAATCGGCAGATTAAAAGTATTATTCACTGAATCTTTGTCTATTGAATCCGAACAATTAAACGATATTTCAATATCTCGTCAAAAAAATCGAGAAAGTAATGTATGGCAAAGACGGTTTTGGGAACATACAATTCGTAGCGACTCAGATTTAGAAAATCATCTCAATTATATTCATTACAATCCAGTCAAACACAGTTTAGTTTCTTGTCCTCACCTATGGCAATATTCCAGCTTTCACGATTGGGTAGAAAAAGGAGCTTATCCCAAAGATTAGTGTTGTTGTTGCAACGGAAGGAAAATAATAATTCCTGATTTTAATGAAATTGAAGCAGTAGGATAGAGAGTAGTGTAGGCATTGCCCACCCTACAGAGGTTGTGATTGATTGAAGTAGCGCGATCGCTTTACCCAAAACTACTCACTAAAAAACTTATTTAAAATAGCGTAAATATCTTTTCTTGCTCCTTCTTTACGAATACCCGCACCAACTATTATCACTGTAATTGTTGATCGCTCTACTCGATAAACAATCCGATAACGCTATCCCAATGCCCTAACACTACGATATCCTTTCAATAACTATTACAATTTATTTTTACAGAGGCGCGATCGCACTTTTCTCCGTTCTCAGACGGTCGCCCTTGAGAATAAACCATGATGTTCAATCAAAATTAAGTGATCGCTTTTTATCTATCACTTGTTAAGTTGTTAAACACTATCGGTAATACTGCTAAAGTGAAAATTCTCTACTTTACAGCCAGGAATTACACTATCACCACAACGTTTCACTTGACTTAAAGTCACTACATTTTGCAGCATTTCGGGTAAACACTGGTTAAAGCGCAAGTTTTTGACTGGGTGAGAAATTTTGCCATCTTCAATCAAGAAAGTACCATCTCTAGTCATTCCTGTAACTTCCAGAGTGCGAGGATTAACGTAACGGACATACCAAGCACGACTCACTAAGATGCCTCTTTCTGTACTGGCAATTAAATCAGCAACACTTTGGTTTGAACCAGCCATCACAATGGGATAGATTGCTCCTGTGGGTTCTTGGTTTTGCTCTTGTGCCCAGTAACGACTGTATGCCAGAGTTTGAGGAATACCGTCTTTAATGATTCCCAGTTCTTGATTACTCAAACCATTACTGAAAAATCTACCTCCTTGCAACAAAGGATGAGCCGCATTACGCTGTACCTGAATTATGGGATTAAACAGTTGTTCGCCAACTTTATTCCCAATGGGGTTTCCAGAATCATCACGGCGAGACATAAAAGAACGTCCTTCATCTGCGGCGCGGGCATCTAAATTCCAGATAACCCAAGGCAGTAAAGCAGCAAATGCGGAAGGTTCAAAGATAACTGTATAGTTACCTGGTTCAATCTCTTGAGGATTGCGAGAAGCGATCGCCCTTTTAATTACCTGCTCGGTTAATTCCATAATTGGCAATTGATCGATCCCCCAAGCGGTGCAACGATTCCAGCTCGAACCATTATCCACTCGTGCGGTAAAGCTAAAGTCCGCTTCCGTGCTGCGATCGCACCCGCGCAACCCAGCAGAATTACCAATCGCCTGAAGTGACACTTTAAAACTGAGAGTTCCCGAACCATTTACTCCTGCACTCTTACTTAGGGAACAAACTTGCTGAATCATTTCCCCTTTTTTTAGTGGAGAGAGGGTAGCCGTCGCTCGATCAAATGCAGGAGTCCGATCGCTGTAGGTTTGCTGCGTTAATAATTCTACCCATTCGGGATCTTCGGGAGCAATACGAGCCAGATCTTCAGCGCGACGTAGAGTTTGGGCGATCGCCCCGCGGTCTAATTCTGTAGTAGAAGCGGAGGCACTGCGTTTACCAAAGTAGCTAGTGACAGTCAGGTTGAAGGTATTTTTGCGGACATTCTGACTAATTTGATTTTCCGAGAAGCGGCTGAGGGCGGTTTCGCTTGCATTAAGGCTAATAAAAACCCCGTCAGCTTTTGATTGGGCGATCGCAAAATCAATTAAAGCCAGGGCATCTTCTTGGGTAATGAGAGTATTAAGAGTGGCTAAAGTCATATTTAACTAACAATTGGTAAACGACAGGTTAGGCGCTTTTGCCGATAAAGCCTAAGATAAAGTTACATGGTAGCAATCTTGTGATGATAGTATTATTTGTTGGTGACTAAGGATAAATTATTATGGCTGAGACTTTAATGTTTAACGCTTTGAGAGAAGCGACTGACGAAGAAATGGCGAGAGATAAGACTGTCTTCGTTCTAGGTGAAGATGTTGGACATTATGGTGGTTCATATAAGGTCACCAAAGATTTATATAAAAAGTATGGCGATCTGCGGTTATTAGATACTCCAATCGCGGAAAATAGTTTCTGTGGAATGGCGGTAGGTGCTGCTCTAACTGGTTTACGCCCCGTAATTGAAGGAATGAACATGGGCTTTTTGCTGTTGGCATTTAACCAGATTGCTAATAATGCAGGAATGCTACGCTACACCTCAGGGGGGAACTTCAAAATCCCGATGGTAATTCGCGGACCAGGCGGTGTCGGCAGACAGTTGGGAGCAGAACATTCTCAACGGCTAGAAGCATATTTCCATGCTGTACCTGGTTTAAAAATCGTTGCTTGTTCTACGGCTTATAATTCTAAGGGACTGCTCAAAGCGGCGATCCGCGACGACAACCCAGTGCTGTTTTTTGAACATGTCCTACTCTACAATCTCAAAGACGATCTGCCAGAAGATGAATACATCTTGCCATTAGACAAAGCGGAAATGGTAAGAGAGGGTAAAGACGTTACAATTCTGACTTATTCGCGGATGCGGCATCATTGTACTCAAGCAGTGAAAGCCATTGAACAACAGGGTTACGATCCCGAGATTATTGACTTAATTTCCCTCAAGCCCTTTGATATGGAAACTATTAGTGAGTCGATACGTAAAACTCATAAGGTCATTATTGTTGAAGAATGTATGAAAACTGGGGGCATTGGTGCAGAATTAGTAGCATTGATTAGCGAACAGTTATTTGATGAACTAGATGCCCCTGTACTGCGTTTATCCTCTCAGGATATTCCTACTCCCTATAACGGTAAGCTAGAGAGCTTAACCATTGTCCAGCCAGCACAAATTGCTGAAGCAGTACAGAAAATGATGGAAGATAGAATTTAATATTTAAAAATTACCAGCTTAATCAACATTAAAGGCGTCAGTGTTTACCACAGCGTCTTTTTTTTGCTGTTTATCTTACTACGACCATCGTCTTTAATAATCTCAAACTTAAATTGAAAGTTAAATGAAGTTTAGATGAACTTTTCAAGCTCACAATCTGTCTAATTATGTAAGCTAACAATTAAAAACTTATCCCTAAATAGTATTTGGCTATTGTGACCTAGTAAAGAGCAAAGCCCATTTGCCCTTGCCGAAAAAAAAGACAATGATAATATAAGTATATTCTTCTAAGAGAATATACTGAATACTTTTATTTACTTTTACTTTTTGAGTCAATATGCCCCCTGCACAATTAAGGATAATATCTAAATTAGTAGCGCCACTTTCTCCTTTTATTTGTTTAGCAGGAATAGTTTTTTTTCAAAGCCAAGAATATCAAAAGTCAGCTCAGAAGCTTAATCGGGCAGATTACCTCGCCCTAGAACAGGAACAAGCCAGATTAATTAATTGGCAGTCACAAGCCCCAGATCTTAGTTTTGGGAATCTGAAGGCTAATTGGTCATACTTAAATTTTGTGCAGTACTTCGGCGATGGAGATGCTAGAGAGACAATTGGTTATAATCTTGTCCCCGAATACTTTGAAACTATTACCCAAATTGATCCCCGCTTCACTACAGCCCATTTAAATCTCTCTATCGCCAATTCTATGTATTCTGGTAATCCTGAAAAGACGATCGACCTAATGGAAGAAGTGCTAGCTTCAGTTAATCCTGAATCAGAACAAGCAGCATTACTGTGGACTTCTAAGGGACTTGATGAACTGCTTTTTATGGGAGATAAAGCAGCAGCAATTAAATCCTACAAAATGGCGGCAAAGTGGGCAAATATAAGTAAAAGCGATCGCACTGATGGTTTAACTATTAAAGATTTAGAACAAGCTCTTGAATCTACTACTGAAATTGATTTAAAAGAAGCTCAGGTTAGAGCCTGGTCTAGTGTCTTAGTTCACGTCAAAGATAATCACCGTAGACGGGAAATAATAGATAAAATCGGCATAATTAAAGCTGAAATCCTAGCTCTCCAAGAAACTAAGCCAACGGATGCTGATAATTAGCATTTCATTAGCTCAATTATCATCAAGTGAAATTAATTATAGGTTTATCAGGAAGAGATTGAAGTAAAAAAACCAGAGTATCACAGCTAAGTTAGCTTCATACAATCTAGTTTAATTGCTTTTCCATCACAAAATTGGTAAATTTCTGTCCTCTGCAAAATACCTGTTGCCGTTTAATTACAGAAAACCCTTGTTTGATAAAAAATGGCTTGGCAGTAATACTGACCTCGGTAAATAGACGAATTAAATTTAATTCTTGAGCTTTAGTCTCAATCGCTTGATAGATGTTGCTGGCAACTTTTTGACGTTGATAGAGATAGTGAACATAAAAGCAGTCGATATAGCCATCAGCATTCAACTCGCCAAAGCCTATGATCTGATCATTTTCTTCAGCAATATAGGTAAACTTGCTGGAACATACTTCCGCCCAATTTCTAAAGTAGAGATCATTAGGTGACCAAGCCCTAACCTGCTCTTCTGAATAATCCTGAATATTAATTTTCCTCACCGTATGGTGAAAAAGTTCCGCAACTTGTGGTTCATCTTGGGGCTGGAATAATCTAATTTGCATTCTGAGCAGCTTGAGCAAAAGACAATCAGTTTATTGTTTAAGCTAAAAGCTTAAAATAAGTAAATTAGAAAATTACTAAATTCACATCAGGCTTCTAAAGACTATAAAGAAATAGGAACAAACAATCCGACTCCCACCCCCAGATCGTTATTTTCTCGCACCCTTAGCTGATGCCAAGTGGAAGAGCCAACTCGATTAGTTAAATATAGCTCTAAATAGGGATCGCCATTGTCAGTACTAGGCTCCATTCCCAGCAAAGATAGTGGTTGCCAGCGAACTCCTGCTGTCCAAGGAATTCTGTCGGCTAATTCTCCGTCAATAAAGCTATTGCCTTCACCGAAGAAATTCGCTCCTACTTCTCCTGTCAAGCTGATTTCTGAACTCAGAGAAATTGAGCCACCAAGATTAAAACCACCAATTTCCAGTCCTTCCCTCTGCACATAAGCTAATATAGGCGTAACCCAGGCAGCAGTATTGTCACTAATTTCGTAATTAATCGGCAAAGCAAAAGTAAGAATTATTAGTTTTCCACTATTACCCTCGTCTCCACCAGGGGTGAAAATCGGCACTGATTTGTCTAAACCAAGATCGTCAAAAGAATCCGTATCATTATTAATGAAGTTTATAAAAGGCTCATTAGTTAAACCAGCAGTAACCGCAGCACTAAGAGTTAAAGGAGCGTTCTCAGCTTGATTGAGCAATCTGATTTTACCGCTAATTCCCTGTTCCGATTCGTCAACTTCACTGCTGATGTAATCAAGAAAAATTCCTGCTTCAAAGTCCTTCAACAACCCATAGCGAATCGCAGTTAAAACACCCTGATTCCCACCCTGTAGTTGAACCGATAAACTACCATTAGGAATCGTTCCCCCATCAAACAAGCTAAATCCATCAGTCGTGAACCTTTCAGATTCAGCCACAGTTGGTTTAAAGCGATCGCTATATTGTCGGTTAGCGGCAAAGACATCGGGCATCAACACTATGTTCGCTCCAATCCCCAGGAAATCGCGATCAGCAGTTAGTGAAAGCGGAGCATAACTAGCAAAAGTATTAGTGGCATATAGATCCAATGCCAAACGAGGATTCTTTAAATAACGAAAGCCCGCATTATAAACAATCGCCTGATCAGGTTCTCCTGAGGCACGATTAATGCTGTTATTCCCTGTAAGAGGAAAAAAGACATCACTAAAAATCAAGAATCTCGAGCTTACCTGATAAGAAACTCCGCCCCCTAAGCCAAAAACCGTTCCAAAAGAACTCTCTTCATCATCAGGCAGACTACTAAAAAAAACGGCACTCTCATCTCTAAAGAATGCCACCGTGGGTGCAAAATTAAACTGCCAACGATCGCCTATATCAGCGGTAAAGGGAACCGCTAAAGAGACAAAAGTATCCCGATTATTAATTTCAGTACTCTCATTTCCTTGGGTAAATTCAAACCCTCTGGTTCCCCAAGATGCTGAAATAACTCCTCCCAACGCTAGGGTATCAGTTGCGTTATTCCAGAGTCGACCTTTAAATTCCAATGCTGCCTCATTATCTTCAGTACGACTAGAAACAAACTCTCCTTGCTTGACAGGAGAACTACTGTCCACATGCTGAAATTGTAAGGTTAGCTGTAGATCATCACTGATCCCCCAGCTAAAGCCAGTATTAAAGTTTACGGCACTATCATCATCATCAACGCCCCCTTCGACCAAATTGGGAAAAAAGAAGGTTCGAGTATTAAGGTTAATTAGAACTTCACCACTTCCTAACTGTTTCGCTGTCGGTTGCGAAAATAGCTGTTGGTGTAAGGGTGTAAATATGATTTTTGTTTGTTCTGATTCTTCCTCTGATAAATCATTTGCTGGTGAGGCTTCGAGGGAATTTGCCCTGATCAAAAGTAAGATGACCGAACCAACTAATCCTAGCAACAGTCTATTCATGTGATTGTTCTTTACTCATTACCCAATCAGAGACCATAGCTAAATTCTCAATGGGAGTTACATTGAAGCTCGATTGTATCAGCTTGATGTAAAGAAATGAGTTGAGTTGCAAACGCAACTTGAAAATCACCTATAGCTTATATTTAAAAGCTTGTTCTGTACCTTGATAACCAGACAATTCGGCTAACTCCGCCAGAGTTTTGGTACCTGGATAAAACTTACCGTCAATTTCCCATGTCGGAAAAGATTGAATGCCTGCCGCTAAACAAGCCTCTCTCTGAGGATCTTTACCTTGAGGATCGCACTCAATGTAGTTGATTTCATCAAAAGCTGCTTGACCAAATAACTGCTTTTGTTCAAAACAGTGGGGACACCAGAAAGCACCGTACTTTTTGGCTCCTGTGGCAGTGAGATGTTTGGCAAGTTCCATTTCTGCTACCCCAGAAGTAGTGCTAATGTCCCAACCTTTTGGTGGCTTGGGAGCTTCTTTTGGTTCGGGAATAGCAATCAAGCCATCAGCATCCACTACTTCTTCTGCGGTACCATTGGCTTGGGCAATTGAGGAGTTTACACCCGAGTAAATACCCAAGGTTACGACGATTGTTAACAAACCTACAATAAAACCTGCGAACAAAATTTGTCCCAGGTCATCCCAGTCTTTACCAGTAAGCGTAAGAATTAACAGACTCAGAGAGAACAATGCCGAACCGATGCAGTAAGGACATACTGCTTTGATCTCCGTCGCTAAAACGTACATTAGATAGCCGCTAAAAACAGCCATGGCGATACTGCCTAGAAGCAATAGCCACCAAGTCAAATTTTCCAACTGCTTCTTCAGACTTTTCTGACGCTCTTGACTGATAGCCAAAGGAACAAGAGCAAAGGCAGCCATACTTAGATATGCCAGACAACCAAATAGACTGAGAGGCAAGCCGAACACAGTAGCATAAGCACTATTTAATACTCCACCACAACCTGCCTGGGCATCAGCAGAGCAAACGGGACCTCCTCCCGTCAGTTTTGTAAAGGTTAAATATGCAGTCAAAACTGCTCCAGCAATTGCTATCGTACCAATAATTGGTCTTGACCAACGGTATATCCAAGGTTGAGAACGACGACGACGCATAAATAAAATTTTGATCTATTTAGTTGTACTGACTGCTTTTGCTTAAAATACTTATAGTTGATGAATATTTTAAACCAACAGCCTTTGACTAACCAGAGAAGAGTAGAACAGTTAATTTCCTAGAGCCTCCTCTCAAAGGGATCGCTAGATCCTGACTATGGGGACTAAACTCACTTTCTGATTTCACAAATTATAGCTTGAGTTTAAATTTAATTTAGTAAATGTACCAGTACCAATACCTACTTATTTGCCTACATTGCCTTAACTGAATTATTAGATTTCAAGTTTTTCTGAATCACATTGGGAGTAGATTTAGCTGCTTCTACAAACTGAGATACCCTAATCGGGTCGATCGTTTCGCTTATTTTGCCATAACGCTTTAGAGAACTAGAGACAATTACGCCACTAGCAGCTTGCATTAGCTGAGTGATGTTAGACCAGTTGGCACCGCTACCGATAAACACTGGAATATTTCCTGCCGCTGCGCTAGCCAGCTCTAAATCTTCCTGACTCGGTGGACTCCCTGTCGCCCATCCCGATAAAATTACGCCATCAGCCAAACCTCTCTCAATGGTATCTTTAACCACGGTGGTCAAATTGGGGGGTCCTAGGGGACTGGCATGTTTGACTAATACATCAGCTAGTATTGCCACTTTAGAATCTAGTTCTCGACGATATCGCAGCAATTCATGAGCTTTACCCTCAATTAATCCTTGATCTGTCGCCATAACTCCAGTCAGAACGTTAACTCGAATAAATTGAACCTCTGTGCAGGTAGCGATCGCCATCGCGCTTTTGGCATCGTTCCGCAGCACGTTGATCCCAATTGGCAACATTACCATCCCTTTGAGACGGTCTACAATCAAAGTTATTGCGCTGACAATAGCAGGATCGACACAGTCTTTACAAAAAGGAGCATCAAAAAAATTTTCGATTATGATTCCGTCTACGCCTCCAGCAGCAAGAGCTGTCGCTTCTTGTTCGGCTCTAGCAATTACCTCTCCCAAATTGCCCTGCCAACGCGGAGAAGTTGGTAAAGGAGATAAATGAACAACCCCAATCACTGGATTATCTACTTGAAAAATATGTCTTAATTCCACTTTAATTCCGCCATGCCTGTATGTTGCTCCTCTTCAAAAGTTACTATTATCTCAGACCAAGCCATCTACTGTACAGACTCAGATTTGTTCTAATCTCAAAAATTTTTTAAGCTTTATTTCGTAATTTTATGGCTTTTGTGTTCCCAAGAGTTAGTTTTATCTGTTAATATATTTTAACGAAAAGGTTATTTACGGATCAAAGCTGATGTGTGATAACCGAGTTCAACACCCGTCAGCAGCGGTGTCTTGAATAGGAAATAGTTTTGCGGAATAGAAACTGTCTGGTTAGCTCCTGCTCCGCCGCGAAACTAGGAG
>JBCDEP010000267.1:0-3996 GCA_039179675.1 Cyanobacteria bacterium P01_G01_bin.67 | reverse complement strand
TTCAGCTTCATATGAAGCTGAAAGTAATATTATTGATAATTTAAGCTATTAGTTATTGACCTTTAAAATCTACTTAAAAGTGATTAGTTTAGTTTTTATATCTAAATTTATTATCATTAAATGATGATCTTACAAGTTTTCAGGAGGTTTAGTATTACTTAACTTGATAGCGCAATAGTTGACTCACTTGTGCGGGAGTTAGACCAAGTTTTTTAGCTATTGCTATTGGTAATTGCTTTGAATCAGTGGTCGCTAATTCAAATTCCTCTTTTTGATAAACTTGAGTTGCCTGTTTAACTTTCACTTGGGAGACATTACGATCGCTGTCTACTGTAACTTTAATGAACAAGATTTTTGCAGCAGGTTCAGTTTCCTCCGGCGTAATCTTAAAGGGTTCAACCGAACTTCCTTTTTGATTTAAACTATGTTCGGTGAGTAATCCACTAGCTAGCCAAAAAGCAACCCCTAACAGAGGCAAGGGTAACCAGAACTCCAAACCAAAAGAACGCAAAAACTGCCACCATTTAATCTGCCTCATAAAGTTGATTGTAATTAAGACCAAATATATTTTACATGTCTAAGTTTAATGCTAATTCTCTTAGTTGAAGACGACGTAGCACAATTAGAACCCTTGCAAACTGCATTATCTCAGGTAGGACATATTGTTGATGCCGTAGAAGATGGAGAAACTGCACTGTGGTTAATTGGCGAGAAAGATTATGATCTTTTGATATTAGATTGGATGTTACCCCAAGTTAGTGGCGTCGATATCTGTCGTCATTTTCGGAATTTGGGTCATGCTTCACCAGTATTAATGTTGACGGCAAAAGATACAACTGCGGATAAGGTTAGCGGTCTCGATGCAGGAGCAGATGATTATATTGTTAAACCCGTTGATGTCCTAGAGTTATTAGCCAGAGTAAGAGCTTTAGGTCGGCGATCGCCTTTATGGCAGGGAGAAGTCTTGACCCTGGGGAATTTACGGCTATATTTAACCAGCTTGAGCCTTGAACGAGAAACGGTAAAAATACAGCTTTCAGTTAAGGAATTTCAACTTATGGAATATTTGATGCGTCACCCTCGACAAGTCTTATCTCGCGATCGCATTGAACAGGCTCTTTGGAGTTGGGGGAGTGAACCAGAAAGTAATGCCGTTACTACTTTAGTGAGAAGATTACGGCAGCGTTTAGCATCTGTGGGAGCGAAAGATTGGTTAGAAACTGTTTATGGAATGGGATATCGTCTCAATGTCCGAGAATAGCAGCGAAACTATTGCTAAAATTATCCCATTAAAATAACATTATCAATTACGTGAATTACTCCGTTATCGGCTTCAATATCTGCTGTTAGAACGGTAGCGTTTTTAACTTCAAAATTTTCATCATTATTGATCGATATTGCTGCTCCTTCTACAGAAATAACCGAATCAACTTTTACTAAATCAGCTTTCATTAATTTTCCTGAAACAACATGGTAAGTTAAGATTCTTGCTAATTGGGGAGGATTTTGTACCAGTGTTTGAATAGTTCCAGGCGGCAACTTCGCAAATGCTTCGTCAGTAGGAGCAAATACAGTAAAGGGACCTGGAGTCTTCAAGGTTTCTACCAAATTGGCTGCTTTTACCGCAGCGACCAATGTACTAAATCCTGCTGTACTTACAGCAATATCAACAATATCAGCCATGTGATTTTCTGCTAAATTCTATTTTTAGAACCTGTATTTATCTTTGTTGGTGATATTACCATATAGTATTCCTACATAACCCTCATCGGCGATCACATTGGCAAAAGACTACCAATCAATCTTGACTTTAATTTGATCGCAGCATGGCAGTTCTACGATCATGATTGTCAAAAAACAAAAAAGCGATCGCCATATCCAACGCGATCGCTTTTTTTAATGAAATTAATTAATAAAAATCTTAGTCTGCATAAGTATCAGTTACACCAATTACTGTTACACTTGCACTTCCTTGATCAGTATTTCCTTCAGGATCACTAACTGTATAAGTAAATGTTTCAAGAGCGCTTTCCCCATCATTGAGAAGATTGAGAGTATTACTTACTGTCGGATCGTACTCCAATGTGAATTGACCATTACGATCTCTATAGCTTGCACCAACGCGTCTTACCGTCAGCGTTGCACCAGAATTAAGCGTATACGTTTCGTTTAAGCCAAGAGCAACCCCGTTAATTTCAGTAACTTTGAGATTTCTTTTTTCAGTATTAGGATCGCTATCGTTACGAAGAACATGAATTCGTCTAGTTGTATCTTCATCCATAGAAAAAGTATCGTCTACTGCCACAGGATTGTCGGCTACTCCATTTACATCAAATGTTGCTTGGGCAGTACTTGTATATCCAGATGTGTCTTTAATAGTATAGACAAATTCATCTTTGCCAGTATCACCAGGCTCCAGTGATTCAAATTGACCATTAGGATCGTACGTAACCTTACCATTCCTTTTGACTGACATGGTTGCACCAGAAGCTAAAGTCACATCAATTATATTTGTTCCAGTGGTGAACTCATAGACTGTATTACCCACTTTAAACTGCTTAATTTTCAAGGGATCGTTGTCAGGATCTGTATCTTGTCCTGCATTATTATTTGCAGAATCTCCTATAATAACGTTGTAAGTTACAGGTGTATCCTCGTCAGTAGTAATAATGTCAGGCTGCGCTATGGGAGCAAATACAGCACTAATTTCTTGATAGATTTTAGTTTTAGCAGCCCTAGTAAAGTCATTAAAACTGCTAGCAGTTTCAACAAACCCTCGTGTACCACCCTTAACATTTGTATTGTAATAATTAGTTATGGTTGTACTACTGCTATTGGCTTCAATCGGTAATCCATTAATAGTAATTCCCAAATTGACTGCTGCATCTCTGGCATTCTGCACTCCAGTACAGCTAGTAACACCACAACTACCATCATGACTAGAATTACCGTTATACTGAGTTCCGTTAGAGTTGCCGTCACCAGAAACATCAATTACAAGAATGTTTCCATTGTAACTATTAGTAGTAATTGATGTAGTTGCTGCTGTAATTGCTCCTGTAACATTGGTACCACTACCAATACTTCTATTTTGATTATTCCACTTGTAGATACTTGTGGTACCACGACCAGGTCTAGCTAAAGTATCGAGATAGTCGGCGAAAGCTCTGGACTGTTCAGCCGTGGTAATCTTTCGCCAAGGTTGTTCAGGGGCTGGTCTACTTGACCAAAATTGCACTCCTACTGCAAGACCTTTGGGCAAACTTTCAATAGTTGAAATTACTTCACTATCTCTAAAAGCTGCTGCATAACCATCCATTTGAAGATCGTATTCGGTTGCATTGACACTGCCAGAGACATCAATAGATAACATTAATTCTACTGAAACATCAGTCTGTCCTGATGCCAAACTCTTCTCGGTCTTGGCTGTCCAGCAGCCTAATGCCATAAAAGCCAGTAAACTACTTGAAGTGGCTTTTTTTAAAAAATTACAATGAAACATCTGTTTAATAAATTAACTATTAATTATTGAATTTTGATTTTATTGAATATTGGAGATTAATAAAATCACAAAAAATAAGTGCTAGATAAATAGTATTTACCAACACTAAAAACATGATTTTCAACTTTTTTAATGCTATACAAGTCTTATTTAATGCAGTTAAAAATATCGATACCTTACAGATTATCGACAAATAGAATTGATACTTTGTCCTGTTTCAACCTTAACTGCAACTTGGCTTAGAGCAATAATTTGATCCATTGTCGGCTGATCTAATTCAGCAATATAAGAGCGAACCATTTCAGCAATTTCATTATCATCATTGAGCTGTAAATCTTGTAGCTCTTGACATAGATTATCTACTAAATCATCTGGTGATTCCTGAGCGGAAACTGAACCTTGAAAACCAAAAGCTAGCAATACGACAGAAAGAGTTAGTATCTTTTTCATAATTACACCTGTTTTAAATTAAATTGAAATGGTTTATGGAACTA
>JBCDEP010000055.1:0-34352 GCA_039179675.1 Cyanobacteria bacterium P01_G01_bin.67 | reverse complement strand
TTGGATGGAAAGATGTAAGAGCCTGGTTAAGAACTTTGAAAGAACTTTAGCTCATGCTACTACGAAACTTAATCTTTGTTTTGTGCGACTAATGCTTAAGAGACTTGCTACTGCCTAAAAAGATCTCAAATGGGTTCTATACAATAAGCAATAACTGGACTGTAAGGCATTGCTGGGTAAATTAAAATAGCTCAATAGCGCGAACGCAGTTATCAATCTGCACTTAAATTTTCAACTCTCTGTAGCTTAGGTATTTCATCAGCAGAAATAATTTTTACCTTACCTTGCTCGTCACTCATGGCAATAGATTCGCCTTTTTGACGGTGGTTTTCGATAGCCTTTTCTATATTGCCAACATCACTATTAGAAAGGTTAGGGAATATGTTTAAAGCAAGGGTTGTTTTTCCCGAACCGTTGCACCCTCCCATGACATATATTTCAGGCATTAACTAGTCAAGACCAAAAATAATTTTCAATGCTTCGTCTATTTTTAGTAACACTTGTTCGCTTATCTGACCCCGCTGTCTAATATAACGTTCAGAATAATCTATGGGGCGAGTTTGTAAACAGTCGGCAATAGATTTTTTCAATAGTCTATTGACTGTAGTTGGATTTAGCAGCACGTTAGTGATAATCCGACCTTTTTTGGCTGACCATTGATTTATGGGAACAATCTGAATCACACTTAGTTTTTGATTGTAAATATCGTTAGAAACTACGATGCAGGGTCGAATTTTGCCAGTCTCACTAACTTTAGTTGGATCTAAGTTAAAGTCAGCAATAATTCCTCTTCTGGGACAAAAGTTTTTTATTCCAGACATAAGCTGGCTGCATCGTTAGTTAAATCTTGAAGTTCTTGATCTGATTTATAAATCTCTTGATAAAGAATAGCAGATTCAGCAATTGCTTTTTCTCGTAACTACTGACGATAGGTAGCTACAGCTTTGTTTATTAACGCAGTTTTACTTTTAAATCCTTACTGAGAATAGCTTTCGACAAAATTAATTTCGGCTTCATTTAAAACAATTTTAATTTGGGTCATAATAACTAGGCTAAAAAAAGTACCTAAATTATAGGCTATATGACCTCACCACTTGTCACCGATATTCATAGCTGATTTGATAGAGCGATCGCTTTTTTTAGACTGGAACTGATAATTTTACGTAAAATATGAGATTAATATACAAAAATTTGAGTAATTTTTGCTGGTTATTTTCTCGCAACGGAAATTAATTACTCCAGCAGGTATTTGATGTTAGAAACTATCCTCGAACCATTGCAATATGCCTTGACGCTGTGATCACGCTTTTTGAGTAATTACCTTGGAGTAGTCTGTGCGGTGGGAGAAAGTTACTTGATAGTAAAGAAGTTCTTTATTGTCTGAATTGGCGATCGTCCATTTAATCAGTGCCAATATCTTTTTAGGAGGGTTTATTGCAGGTATTATTAGTACGGTTTTTATTAATGTTAGATCTTGAAATCACTTTGATTACTATTGTACAAAAAGATAACAAAAATGATTTATTTTTTTTGTTTAACAACAATTTGGCAGTTAATACTCATGGAGTTAGGAATGTATTAATCATTGCGGGGATAGTATTAACTATAGTTTTTTTACTATATAAGAGTTAATACTTTATACTTTTGAAAACTTGGAGTTCAGACAGCAGGACTACCCGTGAGGCTGTTAGATTTAAGATTAATGTTCTCATTGGCTTGACAATTTTTTCTAGCCTTAAAGCAGTCGGTGTAGTCTTAGTTTTGTCTTTATTTGCGGCAACAACATATCTGTTAGTCAATCGTTTACAGTTAGTGATGCTGTTAGGTATTTTAATTAGGATAACATTTAGCATCACGGAAATGTATCTCAGGTATTACTATGATTTGCCCTCTGATCCTGCGATCATTGTGGTAGCATTAGGTATTTTTATCTTGTCATTTTTATTTAGTCCAAGCTAAGGTTTGTAGACTAATCCTAGTAGTAGCTGGAATCAATCAAGTGTTATCAGAGAATTAAAAAATCTCATTCACAATCGACAAGTGTAATCCAAACAACATCGATAAAATACTTATCTTGAAAATTGCTTTACCTTGATGAATCTCATTTATACTGACAATGAGCTTGATACTCAATAACTCAAGCATTTAATGATTTGAGAGTTTAGATGGCAAAGAAAATCTGGTCATTAGCTATTTTGTTATGGTTGAGCTTTATTATTACCATCAACTGGCACAAAATACCCTCGGTTGCTTCTTACAATTCAGCTCAAAGCCTGGAACATCCCATAGTGATTGGCTATAGTAATTGGGCTGGTTGGTGGCCCTGGGCGATCGCAGAATCTCAAGGCTTATTTACCAAACATGGGGTTAACGTAGAACTGAGATGGTATGACGACTATACCAAATCAATGGAAGACCTGGCAGCAGGTTATATCGATGGCAATTGTCAAACCCTCAACGATACGATTAGCTTTGCGGGAGATGCGGTTAAAGGTGAAGTAGTAGTTCTCGTGAACGATAATTCAGCTGGGAATGACAAAATTATTGCAGCGTCAGGTATTAACGAAGTCAGAGAATTGAAAAATAAACAGGTTGCCGTTGAAGCAGGAGTTGTTGATGATTTTTTACTGACCCTAGCACTAGAACGAGAAGGCTTGTCACGCAATGATGTCACTATTGTTGATTTAGAAACAGGCGCCGCAGCCGAAGCATTTGTGGCGCAACAGGTTGATGCTGTTGGTGCATTTCCTCCCTTTTGGTTGACCGCTTTAAAGCGACCAGGAGCAACTGAAATCACTTCTTCGGCAGAGTTTCCAGGGGCAATTCCTGATCTTTTAGTAGTCACTGAAGAGTTGACTAATTATCACCCTGAGCAAGTCCAAGCTCTAGTTAATACCTGGTTTGACATTTTAGATTTTATGTCGACTAAGCCCCTCCAAGCAGATCAAATTATGGCACAAAGAGCTGGGGTTAGTTTTGAAGAATTTCAGCTGTTTAAGGCAGGAACTAAAATATTTTCAATTGAAGAAAATTTAGAGGCATTCAGTGAAGGAAATAATATGAAATCCATGCCTTATGCTGCGCGAAAAATCACAGATTTCATGCAAAATAATCTTAAATCTTTTAATAAACAACCTAATTTGACCAAGATTTTTAATAATAGTTTTGTAACCACTTATGTACTTCAGTGATCGGACAGATAAATCCTCTGTAGCAAAAAATCATAATCATATCTGCCCCAAATGTAGTTTTGACAATCATACTGCTGCTATTTACTGCGAAATTTGCTTTTATCCGCTTAATGTCTCTACATACACCCCAAAAAAGTCTTCATCCCCAAAACCGCAGCCGACTAAGGCACACAATCAAACAACTGCAAATATCAAACAAGAATTACAAAAACCCAGTGTCATCAGCGGCTTACTAGTTTTAGCTTTGGCGATCGCTCTTTGGGTCAACTATTTTATCTCTCGTCGTCCGACTTATTTGGCATCTCCCTTAGGAGATAAAATTGCTTTATATGACTCGATGAACCAAGTCAGAAATGTTCCCGAGGGCTTGTTTAGCTATGGTGGCGCATTATATTTTGCTTCACTGGTGGCTCACGGAATTAATGACGCGATGATGCAAAGTCATCCTAACTTTAATTTGAGATATACAAAGCCGAGAAATCAAGACCAAAGCTATGCTAATGGCATTCAAATGCTGTTAGATGGAGAACTGAGCTTTGCTTTTAATGGTCGCTCTTTGACAGATGCCGAATACTCTCAGGCAAAACTACGTAGTGTCGATCTTCAGCAAATACCAATTGCGATCGATGGCATTGTGTTTTTCGGCAACAATAATATTGCAGTTAACAATTTGAGTCTCGACCAAGTCAAAGATATTTTTACAGGTAAAATAACTAATTGGAATCAACTGGGAGGAGAAAACCGCCGCATTACTCCAGTACTTTTGACACCAGAAAATTTAGAAATTTTAGGATTTCAAGATGTCCCGCCACTGCCCCCGAGTACTAACTATGTAGCTAACTATACTTTGGCGTTACGGAAAGTAATTGCCACTCCTGGAGCAATTTCCTTTGCCTCTGCTTCGTTGGTTAAAGATCAGCAGGCAATTAAAGTATTTGGTTTGGCAGAGTCAAATTCAGTTAATTATGTTGCGCCATTTGTGGCGGGCAAGACTAATTTAGAACTATTTAGAAATGGCAGCTATCCTTTGACCCGACGTTTATTTGTCGTCATTCGTCGCGATGGAACTCCCGATCAGCTGGCAGGAAAAGCCTATACCCAAATGTTACTTTCTAATCAAGGGCAAAAAATAGTTGAATCCGCAGGGTTTGTTCCTCTTTACGGTGAAAAGTAACTTTCTAATTAGTTAAATTACCCTCTAATTAGTTAAATTACCCTCGCTTGATGTATTATTTGCAGAGTGAATTAACTCAATTTTATTTAAGTTAGCGAGATTTTTTTGTTGCGATCGCCAAATTTCTACATTGTCTAATTTGAGTGTCATGATTTCACACTACATTTTTTTGCCTAGATATTAATATTTCACTATATTTTTACTTCAAAACCTTTAGTTATCAATATTTACGTTTTTTTGAGAGACAAAGTAACTATGCTTTTATGTATTCAATAGAGTGTAGTCAAAAATTCAGATTGTAGTCTGTCCTGTTTGAAAGAGGCGACCAATAATTTCTTCAATGGGAGGCTCCCCAATACTTAAATCTTGTACTTTTAATTGGGCAAGAATCAAAGCGATAGTGTCTGTTAATTCGGCTCTAGGTACGAGAAAACGAACTTCTTGACCCTGAATTGATTCAACTTCGCCAAAATCGGCTAACTGTTGTGCAGAGAGAGCTTCCGATAGTTCTACTTTTATCTGCCGATAGGGAGCAAAACGCTCTAGTAAACCATCAAGTAAGCCATCATAGATTAATTGACCCTGATGAATCAACAACACGCGATCGCACAATGCTGTGATATCTGCCATGTAGTGACTGGTAAGCAGAATTGTTGCTTCATAACGTAGATTATATGACTGAAGAAATTTTCTCACCGCCACTTGAGCATTAACATCTAAACCGAGGGTAGGTTCGTCAAGAAAAAGTACTGGAGGATGATGAAGTAATGCCGCCAGTAACTCGGCTTTCATTCTCTCTCCTAAAGAGAGTTTACGTACGGGTTGATTGAGCTTATTGGCGATATTTAACATCGCACCTAATTCACCAAGACGCTGCTGAAAAACTTTATCAGGAATATTATAAACAGCAGCATTAATGCGTAGGGAATCTAAAGCAGGTAAATCCCACAACAATTGTTGTTTTTGACCCATCACCAAGCTGGTTTGGCGTAAAAACTGTGGTTGACGACGAAAAGGAATATACCCCGCAACCTTTACTTCTCCAGCAGTGGGATGAATCAAACCTGTGAGCATTTTCAGAGTAGTCGTTTTTCCTGCACCATTGGCTCCCAAAAAACCAACTATTTCCCCTGGCTGAATCTGAAATGATATATTTTGAACTGCTTTTATTTCACGATATGTTCGACGAAAAAAGTGAGACAAAGTCCCTTTCAATCCTGGCTTTTTGAGTGCTACAGGATAGATTTTGCTCAGATTATTGACAGCAATGATTGACACAATAAAGGGTTAAAGGATAAAGACGAAAGAAGCAAGCTATAGCTGTGATTAAAGCCAAGAGTTAACAAACAATCAAATTTAAGCGCGGCTAATATTGAGCATTTTTAATTACAAGTAGTTAAACGATGTAGCTTGCCGTCAATGCGGTAAAAGTCAAAGCGAGAATTAGAATGAAAAGTTTCAGCGGACAGATAATCATTGGGTGCAGCTAAAGTTAAGTGCTTGACCCTTTTAGGATGCGGAGGAACAGTTGCCAACTGATTAAGCTCTTGGGAATTTAAATTAATACTATCAAAAGCGATCGCCTCTGAGCGATCACAATATTGTGATAAAGATGATTCCACTGATACCAACTGACCATTACGCTTAATAGTTAAAATAGCTTCTCCTGGATTGAGAGTAGATGACTTGGCTGGTGAAGAAAACGGGAGAATGACGAGATAAGATACGTTCCCATTTTCTGCTTGAAAACCTCGATAGTTGTCTAAAGGATCGGCGGGAATAAAAATTGAATTCCGAAGGGAAGTGTTGCTATCAGAGCGATCGCTTTGTTTGGCTTCTCCTGAATAAAAATAAACATTATCTTTCTGACAAATATTGATATGGAAACTAGCTGTTTCAAAGGCATAAACTTCTTGATATTCAGAATTAATCTGCTGACAATTATGCCAATCTGAATCAATGATAAAGCTATATTCTGCATCAGAAGATGCTAAGACACTAGTATTGTCCACCACCAAATTCACCACTATTATAATCCCCACAGCGGCATAGTTTAACTTGATCGAATTATCTAATTTTTTGATCATATGCCTGTTAGCAGTTATTACGCTAAAAAATGCTAATTACTTCAAGCTGAGAGTCTAATCTGTGTTCAATAGTTTACATATGTTACGTTTCTCTTAACCAATTGGCAATATGGTAGCTATAATTTCCGCAATTGTTTTAGGTACAAACCTAAACTCTAGAGCAAATATCTCTAATTAACCCACATTACCTGCATCGACAAGATTTCTCGGTTAAAAAATATTTAGACCCAGTATTTCTTTTCCAAGTTTGAGCTTAATCCTAAGAATCAGACTATCTCCTAGATTTAGTCTCTAGCTACTCATTACCATCTATTTGCCACTCAAGAAAGACCTTATTTTCAAAAGTTTTTTAGAGTGAGATGCGGTTAACCGTATTTTACTTGAACTGATTGATCATTCTAAAATAAGTAGAGATAAATCAAGCAATTAATATAACTATTTTTTAAGGATTTAACAGTCTGGTTCTTAAGCGCAAAGAGGTTGTGTAAAAACATTATGGGTTTTTTTGATTCGCAGGTAGTCCAAGAAGAAGCTAAAAAGCTGTTTGAAGATTATCAGTCTTTAATGAAGCTAGGTGGCGAGTATGGCAAGTTTGACCGTGAAGGCAAAAAAATGTTCATTGAGCAAATGGAACAATTGATGGAACGCTATCGTATTTTTATGAAGCGTTTTGAGCTTTCCGAAGACTTTATGGCACAAATGACGGTACAACAGCTCAAGACCCAGCTCAACCAATTTGGGATGACTCCGCAGCAAATGTTTGAGCAGATGGAAATGACTCTTAAACGAATGAAATCTGAAATTAAACCTTAATTTTTGATTGATCTTAAAAGCAATTAAGTTAATCGTGTTTAAATCTACTCTCAATTAGCAAAAAGCTACTTAATCATTGCTTTGCTTATCCTCGGATTCAATTCGAGTCAACTAGGGTCGAGTAAACTTTGAGGCTGCGGGAAAATATTTGACTGGCTCGTTTTTCAACGCCTTAAGCATAAACGAACGCCACACGGGAGCAGCAAAATCACCCCCTGTAATACCCTTTCCCATACTCTGATAATTATCATTACCCACCCAAACTGCCGTAGCAAGCTGAGGAACATAGCCCACAAACCACACATCACGTTCTGAAGAGGTGGTTCCCGTCTTACCTGCGGCAGGACGATTAATATTGGCTTTTTTTCCAGTTCCGCCTGGCTGTAAAACCCCTTTCAGCATAGTGGTCAAATTAGCAGTTGCCCAGGGATCTAGAATTTGTTTCGGTTCAGGAGTATTGTCTAAGAGAATATTTCCTTTACTGTCTGTAACTTGTAAGATCACTGTGTTCTTTTCATACCAACCATTACTGGCAAAAGTGGCAAAAGCTCCCGCCATTTCTAAAGGAGTAACACCAATTGAACCCAAAGGAAGCGAGATGACAGGTTGCATCGGACTTTTTATGCCCAACATCCGACAAACTTTAATTACTTCTTCCAAACCCACTGCCCTACCCAGCTTGACCGCAGGAATATTGCGCGATTGAATCAAAGAAGAAGCTAAGGACATTTTCCCTTTGAAATCTTCTTTCCCCCCATAGTTTTGAGGTTTATAGATTCCACCTGGAATTCGATAAGATACGGGAGCATCATCAACTATCGTACCTGGACTATATTTTCCGCTTGCTAGAGCCGTATAGTAGACAAAGGGTTTAAAAGATGATCCTGGTTGACGGCGAGACTGAATAGCACGATTAAATTGGCTAGATTCATAATCCACGCCTCCTACTAGAGCTTTAACAAAGTGAGTTCTCGGATCAACCGCCGCTAGAGCAACTTGATCTGCTTTCAAACCCCAGCGACGGAGCAGACCGTGACTCTCTCTAATTGATTCTTCTGCCATTCTTTGAAAGTTTTGATCGATTGTGGTCTGAACTCTAATTCCACCGCGCAAAACTTTTTCTTTGCCAAAGCGCTCTTCTAATTCCTTGGTTACTGCTTCGGTAATAAAAGGAGACTTGCTTTTGCGCCAAGCGGTAGGCTTACCGACTAATAATGAAGCTGAGCGAGCAGCCTGCTCTTCTTCGGTCGTAATCCAATTCAAAGTACGCATTCGAGCTAACACTGATGCCTGTCTTTTCTTAGTATTACTGTAGTTAAGAAAGGGGCTATACTGTTCAGGAGCTTGAATCAACCCCGCTAAAACGGCAGCTTCAGCCAAATTTAATTCACTAGCACTTTTGTTGAAATAGCTTTCTGCCGCAGTTTGAATACCATAGTTATTATGTCCCCAATAAATATTATTGAGGTACATTTCGAGAATTTCATCTTTAGAGAACACCTGCTCTACTCTAATTGCCAGAATTGCTTCTGCCAATTTGCGGCTAAAAGTACGTTCGCGGGTAAGAAAGAGATTTTTGACCAGTTGCATTGTTAGGGTTGATGCCCCTTCTGATACTCCGCCTTTTTTATAATTGGTCAAAGCAGCACGACCAATACTATAGGGATTTAAGCCTTGGTGACGATAAAAATTACTATCTTCAATCGCGACTACCGCTAACTTTAATTCGGGTGCAATTTGATCTATGGAGGCGATTTCTCGGTTAGCCTCACCATGCAGACTGGTCAGCAGCTTACCGTTGATATCGTAGACATAACTAGTTTCTGCGGGGATATAGTTACGTAAAACTCTAACGTCAGGAAGATTGCGAAAACTGAATGCTAAACCAACTAATCCTCCAGCCGCCACAGCACTGGTAATCATGGTAATTCCCAACATTGTACCGCCAGCAGCTTTCAACACTCCTGACAGGAATGATTTGGCAATGTCCTGTGTATTTTGCGGTTCTGGTTTTTGTAACATGATTTCAGAAGACACGGTTTTTTCCTCCAGAGAGCATTACTAGCAAGTGCCTGGATATTAGGCTTATAGTTCAACTAAACGTTTAATGAGATTAAATAATAACTTTAGTCTGATAATTTTTGATGACAAGATTACAGCTGGGTGCTTAAATTACCGATCAACATAATGTAAATTTGCCTCATGACTCTAGGCTCATTTCTATATTTAGTTGATGTCTAATCTTGATCGACAATTGTAGCAATCTCTATTGCTGGATAAAAAAAACCTCGGCTGACTAACCGAGGAATCTAAATTCAGGAGAAATCAATGTTGACTAAAGACAACTTTAGTAGCAGGGTCGCTAACTAAATTAATCGAAGACTTATAAGCATCAACATTTTTAAATTATGTAAATTAATGTAACAAAAAATTCATATATTAACAAGGTAAAGCCAGATATAAACTGACTGAGACACGCCAATAGGTAAACTACTACTAAATATACTATTTCAGGGGCAGCCGATGATTATTGCAATTACCGCTTTAAAGGGAGGAGTGGGCAAAACTACAACCGCAGTTCACTTGGCGGCATATTTTCAGACTCTTGCCCCGACATTACTAATCGATGCTGACAAAAATCGTTCAGCTTTGGTTTGGTCAAAAGAAGATAAGTTACCTTTTTACGTGGCATCTCAAGCAGGTGCACCTGGATTGATCAAGAAGTTTACTCATATCATTATTGATACTCAAGCAAGACCAGAGCCAGAGGAACTAGAAGACTTGGCAGCTGGTAGTGATATGTTAATTTTGCCAACGACTCCCAATCACTTGGATTTAGATACTACGGTTAAGGCGGTAGAATTGCTCAGGACTCTCAATGCTAATTACAAAGTTTTGCTGACCAAGGTAGATTCACGCACCAAAAATGCGAGAGATGCACAGGAGTTTTTAGCAGAAGCAAATTTACCCTTGTTTAAAACCGAGATTCCTTTGTTAGTCGCTTTTCAGCGATCGCCTAGTCAGGGTGTAATTGTCAAAGATTATCCTGATCGTCGAGCTAAGACTGGTTGGTATCGGTATCTGGAAGTGGGAAAAGAGATCACATCTTGATCCTTAAATTAGAGATTACTGCTAAGTTATATGTATTGTTTTTGGCGATCGCTGCGTTTCAACAGATAATTTTGCGACCGCCAACTACAGCAGCTAAGTGTCAAGAAAATTTTACTGTAACAAAAATACAGTATTTACTAGCCTGACCCATAAATTAGCTATATTTGCGGCTTTTATCATCACCAGAGCGGTAATCATCGTAAAAACTAGCGATAATTGCTAATAATAGCCACCAGACAGTGTTGATTTGAGGACGATACCAAACTGTATCCACAAGTCCATGAAATGCCAAACTGGCGGTTGCCGCGATCGCAGCAATCAAATAAATCCCTTGTTTGTTTCGACTTTGGCGCAGACTGACCAATTGCCGTACACCATGATTAAAGGTCACGGCCAAGAGCCAAATAAAACAGCTAAATCCGAGATAACCCATCTCGACAAGATGCTCTAGATAGACAGAATAAGCACTCAGAGCAGGATAGCGAGAGTTCATGTAGCGAGGATAGATTTGATTAAAGGCATCGTTTCCTGGTCCAATTCCAATTAAGGGATAGTCTTTGATAATTTTAAAACAAGCTTCCCAAACGTTGATCCGAAAGTTATTACTACTATCTTCTCTTCCTGCAAAAATGCTTAATAGCCTAATCCGCAAAGGCTCCACCGAAATAAACGCTACCAAGAATAATCCGCCCAAGCTACCAAACACCAGAGGCAGAAACCAAACTTGCCACCAACGAGGTAAGTACTTTTGCCACCAAAAATAAAATAGCAGCAGCAAAACCCCAATTAAGACTGCCATTGCCAACCAAGCACCGCGACTATCGGTGAAATATAGGCAAGCGGCATTGATGATTACCATCATTCCTGCCAGAGTTTTTTGAATCCAGCCGCGCCAGATAAATACTGCCGCTATACTCAGAGCGATCGCTGGTAATAAATAACCCCCAAGCAAATTTGGATTTCCTAAGTAGCTATAAACTCTAGTATCATTCGCTAAAGCAGATGTAGGATCGTTCCAGGTTGCCAATTGCTGTACTCCAAAAAATTCTTGGCGAACGCCATAGCTACTAACAACTAAAGCCGTTAGTAAAAAACTAGTAACGATCCAGTTACACAGTTTAGAGAATCTCATGATTTGAGCAGCCAAAGTAAACAAAACTAGATACAAAGTCAAAGTGATCCAGCCAGTTAATGCTGCTGATTTAACAGGAGAAAAAGCGGTGGCGATCGTCGCCAAACACCAGTACAAAAATACTAAAAAGTGTACTGGTGTCATTACAGTGGGTTGAGATGCTGTCAGCGTATTCAAGATCCAGAAAAAAGCTACCGCGATTAGCAAAACACCAATCAAAGAAGTATCAACATAAGGAGCTAACAAAAATACAATGCTAATTAAACCAGCTCCAATTGCTTCTGACCATTGAAATAACCAACTACTCTGTCGCCAACTTGATAACCAACCTGCAAATCTATGAAGATAGCTGCTTTGTTGCCATCGACTCAAATGTGGTCTTGAGAGCATGAAAGTGAACCAAGCCGATTTCATGGATAAGATAGTTTAGTTCTTAATTTTACCTTTATCATCCTAAACTAAGCTTTACGACAATTAAATAATCGACATTAGTGATCTAATCTATGAAACCAGCTAGATTACTGTTTGTAGCTATACGCTTTGTTAGATCAAATACAAAAATAGTAATTTGGAAAATTATGCCTCGATTTATCAAAGCTAAATAATTATTTCCAGGGCAGCAAGCTATTTTTCATCTAACTGAGCATGAGGAAATTGCAGTAGATAACGATAACTTGAACTTGAAGAACCTTGGACAACTACTCTGCCGTGATGTGACTCCGTCAAATGGCAGCATAATAATAGTCCCAAAATATCGCGAGGAATCTTGTAGGTGTTGTTCTCTAAGGTATTTTTATCGTTAATCGCCATCATTAAAGCAGAAGAAGTCAATATTTGATAATGACTCAAAGTGTCAGTATTGACCCCGTGATTCGATTGCTCCATAGTATGAGCAGCATTTTGAGGCAATTTTAAAGCTTGAGTCACCGTATGAGAATGTAGTTTGGTTTGACCAAAGTCTTCTCCTAGCCAAGGATGAGAAATGCCGATAGCAATGTTCAAGTTTTTATTGCGTCGGGAAACATGAATTTTAACTTCTCCTCCAGGTTCTGAAATCTCTAAAACGCTTACAATGAGATAGTAAATTGCTTGACGAATTGTTTCTTTATCTAAAGACCAAATTCTATTGCCTGGCTCGATAGATAGCCGTAATAGTTGCTGTTGTTGTTTGACCGTATCAGACAAACTGTTGATAACCTGCTGACATAGCATCTCAATATCAGTAGCCGCTCTGTTGAGTTCAGTGCCGCGATCGCTCAAAACCCCCAAACTAACAATCTCATCAACTAGGGAAATTAGATTTTGACCGCTATCATGGATAATTTCTAAATATTCTCTTTGTTTAATGGTTAAAGGTCCATATACTTCACGGTGCAATACACTTGCCATGCCAATCACCGAAGTCAAAGGTGTTCTGAGCTCTTGAGTTAGTTGTGAGAGCAATTTGAGCTTGATTGGATTTGTCGCTGCGGTTTCCGAAACAGTTGGTTTATCTTGATCAACAACATCTAATTTACTCTCAACCGTCGGCAACACTGATATCTGAGGATTGATATTTTGCTGTACCAACAAACTATTAGCTTGCTGTTGATGTAGTGAACTAGGGTTGTTTATTATTTTATCTGGTGTCTTTTTACGAAGCTGATTACGCTCAAATTCTCTCAAACACCAGCAGGCTAGCAAGGTTAAGTGATCGATGTCTCGATTATTTAACTGCTTTTCCGCCCAATGCATTACTTCTAAAGTACCAATACATATGCCATTAGAGCTGATCAGCGGCACCCCTAAATAAGTTTTAATACCGTAATGCTGAGCCAAAACGCTATGGGAAAAAACAGCATTACTCAAAGTATTTTCAATCAGCAATGGTTGCTGACTGTCAATAACATAGCTACTGAAAGATTCCTGAAGTGAGATCTTCCTTTGAGCCGCTAACTGATTTGTTAGACCCATAGTTGATAACCCAACCGCGGCTTTAAACCATAGTTCGTCATCAACAGCTAGGCTGAGAATACCAATAGGCATCTCAGAAAAAGCGGCTGCTTTTTCTATAGTTTCTTCAAAAAGAGGAACTGCCTCAGAGATTAGCAAACCCAACTCAGTAAGAGTTGTTAGCCGCTGTTCTTTTCTTTGGGAAGGAGTAAGACCATCCAAACGGCAAAAAAGTTGGTTTTTCAGTTTAGTCATAATTATTGACTGATAACCCTAAATCTACTGTTTGCACTTGCATCACTATTTTTTTTAATAAAAGTTATTGTATGTTGACCAGAGATCATTATATGTTTCTGATTAAAAGACATAGTCGAATCTCTAATTTCAAAAATATTTAGTTGCAGAAAACTGGAGTCCAGAGAAATAAAGCGTTACTTAGCTATATATATTGAATTTAGGAGCCAAAACCATACCATAAATTTTAAATGTTCTAGCTTATACTCGCTATTAATTTGAATACTCAGACTCCAAAACCTTAACTATAAAATTTATAAAATTATATTTAGGACTAAAACCTAGTTTTTGGATTGTTAAATGTAGTTCGCCAGTCTTTAGACCATTTTCAAGTTGATAATTTTATCAAATCAAGAAAATCATCAATTCAGTAAGCTTATATTTATCTGCTTCAATTAGTTAATTGCAAGCAAAATTAACGAAAGAAGCCTAGCATTTTTGAGGCTTACTAATTCTAAAGTTCCCGAAAAACTATCTGAACGAACATTTCAATCATAAATTATCAAAAAACGGTCTTTCGCAGCTCAAAAACTTGCTTGAGCTTGATTTATTGCACCCTGGATCTAGACTGATTCAATGTCCAAATTAGATTGACATCTTATGCTCTAAATTATAGATTTCACAGAACTTACGTCAATTTCTTGAATCTTTTGGATTTCCACTTGCTTCAGTTAGACTACAAGCCCTCTGGTTGATTGAATTAGCCTTAGTATCGTTGCTGTAACTTTTTTGAGACAATATAAAGGACAACAGCAACTTAATTGTCTAATTTACCGTCATATTTAGATGTACAGCCCTGATTTAATCTAGATAGATTGTTAAGCTCTTATATAGATATGTTACTGCGATTCTTAAGCTTTCTTGACCATTACTCCCGTCATTTTTTATATGGTTTAATTACTTTTATTGTCATTATTTATATCAACTTACTCAACATCCAGCCAAGTTATGGTGTCTCCTGGCTAGAGTTAATGATCAGAGGGATTCAGATAGTACAAATCTCAAATATTTCTAATACTCAGGAATTAGAGTTGGGTCGGGCAATCAACCAAGAATTGATCAACTCTGGTCAAGCTAAAATTTATCGCAATCAATCAATTAATAATTACATCAACCAAATTGGTCAACGACTAGCAAAAACTAGCCAACGTCCCAATATTCCCTATACCTTTCAAATAGTTAATGATGAGAATATCAATGCTTTTGCCACCATGGGAGGATATGTTTATATCAATAAAGGTTTGATAACAGCAGCAGACAATGAGGCAGAACTGGCTAGCGTTATGGGGCATGAGATTGGGCACATTGCTGGTCGACATGGTATTGAGCAAATGCGAGATCGCGCTCTAGCCCAGGGGCTACTTTCCGCAGCAGGCTTAGATCGCAATAATGCAGTCCAGATAGGAGTCGAATTAGCTGTTAGCCGTCCCAATAGTCGTTCTGATGAATTAGAGGCGGATCGCTTTGGTCTAGAAAATATGATTAAAGCAAATTATGCTCCAGCGGGCATATTGGGATTTATGCAGAAATTACTGAGAAAAGGTGGCTCAACGCCAGGTTTTCTCAGTACTCATCCCGCTACCTCAGACCGCATTAGGATCTTACAACAGCAAATTAACCCACAGACCTCGAATGTGGGAAATGGTTTAGACAATCAAGCTTATAAAAGGCGCATTCGGTCATTGTAAATTAAATAATAAGGCTAATATTTTTAATTGATGATGTGAGCTTCAAGGCATGAACCACTGACAATCGATTACTAAATCTAGCAAATCAAATCAATAATTCACTATTGTCTTAGTTCGATTTATTGCTAAAAAGATGTTTATGGAACCGTGGCTTCAACTCTTACAGCAGCAAAAGGTGATCGCCGTAATTCGCTGTTCTAGCTACCATTTAGCTCATAACATGGCTCAAGCTGTGGCAATGGCGGGCATGAAATTGATTGAAATTACCTGGAATAGCGAACGTCCTGGAGATCTAATTGCTCAGCTGAGGTCAGAATTACCTCAATGCACAATCGGCACAGGAACAGTGCTTAATTCACGACAACTTCATGATGCGATCGCAGCAGGAGCAGAGTTTGTATTTGCGCCCCATTTTGATCCCCCACTCTTAAAAATTGCCCAATCTCGTTATGAAGTTCCTTTTATTCCAGGGGTACTTACTCCCAGCGAAATTGTCAATGCATGGCAGCAGGGAGCAAGAGCAGTCAAAGTTTTTCCGATTAAATCTCTAGGAGGAGCTGAATATCTTAGATGTCTTCAAAGTCCGTTAGGTCACATTCCGCTAATTCCTACAGGTGGAATCACTGTAGACAATGCTTTAACCATGATTAATTCTGGAGCAATTGCTGTGGGCATTTCCAGCAATTTATTTCCGCCACAGGCGATCGCGAGCCAAGATTGGTCAAGCATTACACATAGAGCTCAAGTATTACTCCACACCTTACAAACTCCAAAATCAGAGAAAATCCCAAAATAAAACTGCCCCTTTGCCAATCCAGAAGAGCAGTTACCACAAAAATATAATATGGGTATTTTTTAAAGATCGCCACCACGCAAAGCCAACAGAAATATTACTACAGGGCCAGAAATCATAATCAAAGCCACACAAAGTAATTGAAAGATTACCGTAAAGTTAATGTTGCCAAAAACACTAAAAATGTTGCTTACAAAGTCCATTTTTTCTCCTACAAGTTTACCAAAACCAGATCTATAAAAATTGTGGCTAAATTATTTAAGCCAACATCTATGATACCTGGGAAATATCTGCTGTTTCTCAGTAACGATATAAAAATATATAAACATTTATTACGCCACTCAAGACAATATTAAATTAATATGACGCCAAACTCAATTGTTGGATTTTGTCGTTGTGTTTGCTTTTTAGCTTAATTAAGTTGCTTTTGTGGCTGATGTATTACCTAAACGGTATTTATGTTTGTCAATTGGCTGCTAAATTTTTGGATGTGTACTGCTCCTTACTCAGTCTTAAAGGCTGCGCCGAGGTATAGCTCTCCGACTTTAGGATCGTCCAGCAAGTCTTGACCTTTACCTTCAAAACGATCTTTACCATTTTCTAAAACATATCCTCTGTCTGCCATTGCCAATGCTTTTTTGGCATTTTGTTCTACTAAAACAATTGCTGTTCCTGCTCGATTAATAGCTTTGACCTGTTCCAATACCGAGTTAACCAAAATTGGAGATAAAGCAGCTGAAGGTTCATCTAACAATAATAAATCAGGCTCAAGCATCAAAGCCTTTCCCATCGCTAACATTTGTCTTTCACCCCCTGACAACGTTCCTGCTTTCTGACGAGAGCGAGAACCTAGTTTGGGAAACATATTGTAAATCTTTTGTTTAAGAGAGCTTGAAGAACCACTCCGAATAAAAGCTCCCATTTCTAAATTTTCTTCTACAGATAGAGACGCAAAGACATTGGTGATTTGGGGAACATAACACATTCCTTTGCGCACAATCTTATCCGACTTAAGTCCTGTAATATTTTGACCTTTAAACATTATTTGTCCTTGTTCAGGAGCAAGTAACCCAAAAATTGTTTTGGCTAAAGTTGATTTCCCTGCCCCATTAGGACCAATGACGGCTACTAGTTCTCCAGCAGTAATCCGAAAATTTATTCCCTGCAAGATATTTAAATCTTTAACATAGCCTGCATAAACATTTGTTACCTCCAAAAGATTTTGAGTCATAAACAGTTGACAACTTAAAAATTCTGTTAAACAGTACTTTAATTGCGAAAATCAGTCACTCTACCGTAGCAAATATAAATCTTGTGTAAAGTTAATATTTTTACTACTTAAAGATTTACTACGGTGGGGTCTGTTTTTTGTCCGATCTCGAAAATATGCTTAAGTTTGAAAGCTTTGCTGTGAGAGTGATTAAGGTTTTGTTTTAGTGCTCAATTAGGTTTAAATTTGTTTTCGTGTCCAAAGAAATAATATTGCTTATGTCCTAAGATTTAAACATATATAGATGTTGGATATCAGCGTACAGCTAGTAGCTGATAAATTTTCACTTTATCGAGGCTTGTCAACTAACATGAAAATCGCACATTTGTCAGCATTGTTAACTGCGGGAGCAATGACTTTAGCAATTCCCCCTTCCGCCAACTCCTCTGAGGAACCTCAGCTTAACTTTTCTTGCCAGATAACTGAAGGTGTTCCCACAACAGTAGCCGAGTCGACAGAGAGTGACACCCAACTACCAATCTTTCATTGGAAAAAAGAGGCTCTAGAATACAAATCTGCTGATAGTCCTCAGGAGCTTTGTAATTTAGTCTCAGAAAAGTTAGAAAACTACTCTTCTCAAGGCTACGATTTATCTAGTATTAATTTCGTGGGCACAGTGCAAGATGATTTGCCAGTTATTTGCGCTAATGCTGAAGAAAATGGCTGTAGTAAAATTTTACTCACTTTACGCCCTGTAAAAGAAATAGAACCCGCAGTGTTGGCTAGTGACGTGGTCGATTCGATTCTTGACAAGAACTTGCAGCCTGAGAAATCTGAATCCAGAGACAGAGGAGTACAGTCAATTTCTTATCAAGTGGATTTTTGGAGTTTACTGGGATTAACGCCCAAGTTTTTGAATAAGTAGACGAATAGTCGGATACCACAAGCTAATTCAAAAGTTATTTATGAAATTAACCTTAAATCATTTAATTTAGTTAATTTAGTTTTTCTTCTACTTGATTGAGAAGAGTAGATGTCGGGGGATAATTGCGGTTTAACTTGAGAGATTCTTCGCAATGTGCTTTGGCATCTTGGTATTGTTCTAAATCATATAACGCTCGGCAAAGCTGAGTCCAAGCTAGGAAATAGTCTGGCTTAATTCTCAATACCTGTCTAGTGGCATCGATTGCTTCTCTTGGTTGCCCTAATCTCAATAACACTTGCCCTTTATTAAACCAACCACGATAAAACTCTGCATCTACAGCGATCGCTCGATTGTATTCTTCCAAAGCCTTTTCATATTGCTTAAGATCGAATCGCGCCAATCCTCGACAATTCCAAGCCTCAGCAAAATCGTCAGCTACGTCGGTAGCCTGAACGCAGGAAGAAAACTTCTCCAAATGCTTTCCTAACTTTCCTTGAGCAAAACCTCTGTTTGTCCAAGCTTGAGCAAAATCATCCCGACTGGTTAGTGCTTGATCAAAAGCAGTTATGGCAGCTTCATATTCTCCAGCTTCAATCAGAGAATTGCCTTCATTGTAATATTTCAGTGCTTGTACAGCCTGCCAAATCTTGGGTGCGAGAAATAGTAATCCTAAGCTCAATGGCAATACGACAAATAGTAACAGTCGTTTTGAGCCTGATGATTTTGGTGGATCAGGGATAGTGACGGGAACAGGTTCTGTTGGAGTAGATTTATCTGAATCCTCTTTGTGTGGATTGCGAATATCCTCCAATGCCTCGTTGGCATTCATATAACGCTGTAAAAAATCACGTCGCACCATTTTATCAAGGACATGAGCTAATTCTTCGCTACACTCGGGAGCGCGATCGCGCCACTTAATTTCTCCCGTATGTTGATCACGAGGTAGCTGATCTGGATGAAACCCTGTAATAGCTTGAATTGCAGTAACACCAAGAGCATAAATGTCGCTATTAAAGCGGGGATCTCCTCTTTGCTGCTCACTTGCCATATAGCCTGGAGTTCCAATCGCCACGGTTAAAACATTTCCCTGCCCTTCGGTTAAAGTCATATTAGTAATTTCCTTAACCGCACCAAAATCAATTAAAAAAATCTTGCTATCCGCAGCACGACGAATTAAGTTTGAAGGTTTGATATCACGGTGGATAACATTATTTTGATGTACAAAGGAGAGAATTTTTAAAACATCAATCAATAGCCTTTTGACCTTAGCTTCTTGCCAACGTACTCCAGGAACAATCTCCGTCTGACTCAGATCGCGACCTTCAATATACTCTTGTACCAAATAAAACTCTTCATTTACCTCAAGATGAGCTAAGAGACGCGGTATTTGACGATGACCATTCAGTTTGTAAAGTACCTTGGCTTCATTATCAAATAATCTTCTGGCAGTCTCTAAAACAAATTCTTCATTAGATTGGGGTTGTAACTTTTTCACCACACATCGAGGAGGAGGATCTCCAGGAAGATGAGTATCTTCTGCTACATAAGTTTCACAAAAACCTGTAGTTCTCAGGCAATCGATTACTCGGTAGCGTCCTCCTATTAGCTCATCAGACATAAGATTTAAGAATAAGATAGGTTTACCAACAGTTAGAAAGCTGACTGCTACAAATAGCATCAAAAGTCATTGTCAGCAGAATTTGAAAAACCAAACTCTACCTAGGCGACAAAGCAATCTCAGAATAAGCGACAAATTTAAAAGTTACCAACCGCTAAGATAATTAGTTGATGCCATATATAAATGTTCACCAATATACAAGACTATATCAAAGGATTTTTTAGAAAACATCATTTTTCTTAAGTCTATCTGCTTAGAGTTAAAGATGACTTTAGAGCAAGATGTACAGCGATTCAATACCCTCGAAACCAAAAGTTTAATCGCTCTTGCTCTTTAAATTTGCCTCACGCAAATTCTAGTTTAGCTGTTGGCAAAATTGGTTAACAATAATGATTAAGCTTTTATCCGTTAAAGTTTGCAATGATTGCATTAGCAAATTCTGAGCACTTCAAAGGTGGATCTACAGGAGGGTTCATTAACCTTGCTAAATCATAGGTTACTTCTCGATTAGCGATCGCTTTAGCTAACCCAGCCTGAATCAAATCCGCAGCTTCTTGCCAACCCATAAATTCCAACATCATGACTCCAGATAAAATAACCGAGCCTGGATTGATGCGATCTAGTCCCGCATGTTTAGGAGCGGTGCCGTGTGTCGCCTCAAATATAGCACAGGTGTCACCGATATTTGCTCCAGGACTCATTCCCAAACCACCGACGATAGCAGCGGCAGCATCAGAAAGATAGTCTCCATTCAAATTCATGGTCGCTAAAATTGAATATTCATCAGGGCGGGTTTGAATCTGCTGAAAAATACTGTCAGCAATGCGATCGTTAACCATGACTTTGCTTTTCCATTGACCACCACCATGAGTCTTCTCGATCTGAGCCAAGACAGCCTGGACTTCTTGACAGATCTTAGCTTGTTTTTCAGGGGTCAATGAATCATACCCAGGTTCAATCTTGCGGGCATTGTCCTCAATGCTGATTTCTGCATTAGCTTCCTGATTGCTTAAGATCCAGGATTCTCTCTCTGTCACACAGACATCACGAAATTCGCTGGTAGCTAACTCATAACCCCAATCACGAAAAGCACCTTCAGTGTATTTCATAATATTACCCTTATGAACAAGAGTCACCTGCTGTTTAGTTGGAGTGAGAGTCAAAGCATGCTGGAGTGCTTTTCTGACTAAACGCTGAGAACCAGTTTTACTGATTGGCTTGATCCCAATTCCTGCATCTAGAGGAATTTGCTTAGTACCATGTTCTGGAGTGTTAGGAATTAACTCCTGATTGAGCAGATTAATTAACCTGTTGCCAATCTCATCACCCTGTCTCCATTCAATGCCTAAGTATATGTCTTCAGTATTTTCTCGATAAACAATTACCTCTAACTTATCAGGGTACTTATGAGGGGAAGGCGTACCTTGATAATAGCGACAGGGGCGAACACAGGCATAAAGCTGGAATATCTGCCTTAACGCAACATTGAGGGAACGAATCCCCCCGCCGATAGGAGTAGTGAGAGGACCTTTAATCGCAATGCCATATTCTCTGATTGCATCTAAAGTATCTTGAGGAAGATACTGATAAGTCCCATACTTTTCACAAGCCTCATCTCCCGCGTAAACTTTGAACCAGTTAATCTTACGCTGCCCTCCATAAGCAGATTTTACCGCAGCATCAATCACAGCTTCTGTGGCTGGCCAGATATCAACTCCAGTTCCATCGCCACGAATAAAGGGAATTATCGGGTTGTCAGGAACAATTGGTTTGCCCGCTTGGAAAGTAATTTTAGAGCCGACAGTGGGTGGAGTAAGTTTTTCGTACATAAAACTTTGGTCAAGAACAATACTGAATATAGCTACAGTACAATTAAATTGCCTTGACTTGAAAGTAACAAAATTACGTAGCTTCTATCTGCTCAGACAAAACCATAACTTGAATTTTAAATGAATTTTAATTTATGTCTAGGAGGCTAAACAATAATCTGGGTAATTAAGAAAGCTTACATAATAGAAAGTTAAGCTGCGATCAATTTAAAATAATTCAAAAATGAAAAAAATTTTAGTAGTAGATGATGATCTTACTTTACGTAAGGTCTTACAAAATTCTTTAGAACAAAGAGGTTATCAAGTAACTGCGGTCGGCTCAGGTAAGGAGGCTTTAATCAAATTTAATCAAGACATACCAGATATTATCGTGTCTGATGTTTCCATGCCACAAATGGATGGTTTTGAATTTTGCCGTCAATTGCGATCGCAGCCTTCAGGTAAATTGATTCCCTTTATCTTTCTCTCAGCTAAAAATGAGCTAGATGATCGGATTCAAGGTCATACTAACGGGGCGGATAGCTATTTGACTAAACCTTTCGAGATGAAAGAATTGTTAGCGAATATTGAAGCCTTAATTGAACGTTCCCGTCGAGTTCACGCCGAGATTATCCATTTAATTGAGCAACTGGCAAATTCTCAGGCCAAAAATAATTTGTCACAAGTTAATGATAATGTTGGGCTTCAATCTTCAGTCAAGAAGAAACCTACTGCAATCCCCTCTTCTACACCAAAACCTCTACCTTTAACACCCGCAGAAGAAAGAGTGTTTTGGGAAACCATCCAAGGATACACTAATAAACAGATCAGTGAGCGTTTATTTATCAGTCCTAGAACCGTCCAAACTCACTTGAGTAACATCTTGAGCAAGCTTAACCTCAGCAATAGAACTCAGCTAGTTCGCTTTGCTTATGAACAAGGATATGAAAAGGTATGAGTTCAAGATTTAGTTCAGCCCAACGTCAAAAATATTTTCTTGAGGATTGGTTCTAAAATAAATAAAATCCCTAGAGATAGACTAAATTAATATCAAAAAAACATGCTTAATTTGGTTTCCAGATTGCATTTTCCGCAACTGCGTTTTCCGCAACTTTGAGCAGCGTCATACCTAAAATGCTGTCCAGTGCAAGTTAAGATTGCTTGAAAAAACTAAAATTTTGGCTAAACAGAAACTTCGCAACTCATTATCAAGACTTAAGGCATGACCAAAGTTTGTCTGGCGATCTCTGCTGTCTGGGAAGTCCATAATTTAGACTAATGCTCGGATCAAAATTTCCCGTAAGCCTAAATATGTCATCAATTTTAAGATATCTTTGCTAACGAATCATGATACTATTTCCATAGTAATTATTGAGTACAAACACTCAATAAATGGTCATGAAGTGTTTGGCAACCAATTACTAGAGAACTTGCACTATATTAAGGTGACAGGCATTTAGCTGTAGGAAAAGAATACATGCAGAACATTAGCAGCATAAGCCATCCGATATATCAGGAATCAGTCAAAAATCAGCTAAAGATAATTCCTCAACTGGTGGAAGATGAAGAAACAGGTTTAAGCACTTTGATGGACTGGATGATTTCCGTCCAGACTCAGTCTCATAATCTGGCTTTGGGCAAAGCATACCATGCTCTTTATCTCAACAAAAGTGCTTTAGTTCAAGAGTTCTTAGATTCTAATTTTCCCCACGGCGTCATTCCCTTAAACTCTGAGCAGAGGGTCGATTATCTCCCTCTACAACGGTTATTGGCACAACAAGATTTTCAAAAAGCCGATGTTGTAACCTTACAAAAAATGTGCGAATTAGCAGGAACAGCTGCTAAGGAACGAAAATGGATTTACTTTACTGAGGTAGTCAACTTTCCAATTATAGACTTGCAAACTTTAGATCGGCTTTGGTTAATGTCCTCTGAGGGTAAGTTTGGCTTTTCTGTCCAAAGAAGAATTTGGTTATCTGAAGGAAAAAACTTTGCCAAATTATGGACCAAGATTAACTGGAAGTCGGGAAATTCTTGGACTCGATATCCTCAAGAATTTACCTGGGATTTGACCGCCCCACAAGGTCATTTGCCACTATCTAATCAGTTGAGAGGAGTTAGAGTGATTGATGCTATTTTTGCTCATCCAGCTTGGTCAAAACAAGACAAATAACTTAAACCCCCAAAGTTATATTCGCGATGTACTTGATACATCGACCAGTATTAACATGAAGTAATTTTCCTCCCAGTCAAACCAACTTGGCATTGAGCAACAGTAAAAAGTTATTAAATGTAGATAAAGGGAATACCATTTAGGTGGTCGGGAAACTATACAATTAAACGCTAGCAGTATCAGTTAGGCAAGAGACAGAGTAATATGCCCCGTCGCGACGATCTCCGCAAAATCTTACTTCTTGGTTCAGGTCCGATTGTGATCGGACAAGCTTGTGAATTTGACTATTCGGGAACACAAGCCTGCAAAGCGTTGCGAGAAGAAGGATATGAGGTGGTTTTGGTCAATTCCAATCCCGCCTCAATTATGACCGACCCTGAAATGGCAAATCGCACTTATATTGAACCTCTAACTCCAGAAATGGTGGAAAAGGTAATTGCCAAGGAACAGCCGGATGCGCTTCTACCCACCATGGGAGGACAAACCGCGCTTAATGTTGCAGTATCATTGGCAAAGAGTGGCGCTCTCGAAAAATATGGCGTAGAACTGATTGGGGCAAAATTACCGGCGATCGAAAAAGCAGAGGATCGCCTGTTGTTCAAAGAGGCAATGGAAAAGATCGGAGTGCCGATGTGCCCTTCTGGTATTGCCAATAATTTATCCGAAGCCAAGAAAATAGCCCAAGAAATAGGTAGCTATCCTTTGATTATTCGTCCAGCTTTTACTTTGGGAGGAACGGGAGGTGGTATTGCCTATAATCAAGAAGAATACGAGCAGATCTCGGCATCAGGGATTGATGCTTCTCCAGTTAATCAGATCTTGATCGACAAGTCGTTGTTAGGCTGGAAAGAATATGAACTAGAAGTAATGCGCGATTTGGCAGATAACGTGGTGATTATCTGTTCGATTGAGAACATCGATCCGATGGGAATACATACGGGAGATTCGATTACAGTTGCGCCTGCTCAAACCCTGACAGATAAGGAGTATCAGCGTTTACGAGACTATTCTCTGGCAATTATTCGTGAAATTGGAGTTGAAACAGGCGGGTCTAATATTCAGTTTGCCATTAATCCTATTAATGGAGAAGTAATTGTCATTGAAATGAACCCTCGGGTATCTCGTTCCTCAGCCTTAGCATCTAAGGCGACTGGGTTTCCCATTGCTAAATTTGCCGCTAAATTAGCTGTCGGCTACCAACTCAATGAAATTTCTAATGACATCACGCAGAAAACTCCAGCTTCTTTTGAACCCACAATTGATTATGTCGTTACTAAAATTCCTCGCTTTGCCTTTGAAAAATTTCCTGGAACTAAACCAATTCTAACGACGCAAATGAAATCTGTGGGGGAAGCCATGGCAATTGGTAGAACCTTCAATGAATCATTTCAAAAAGCTTTGCGCTCATTAGAAACTGGTCGTGCTGGCTTTGGCTGCGATCGCCAAGAGACTTTACCTTCAATTCCCCATATCCGTTCAAGTCTACGTACTCCTAATCCCGAGCGAATCTTTAGTATTTATCAAGGTTTAAAACTGGGCATGACCCCAGAGGAAATTCATCAGCTAACGGCGATTGATATCTGGTTTTTAGATAAAATGCAGGAGTTGCTGATTACTGAAAAATTCCTCAAAGGAACGAAACTAGACAAAATTTCCTCTTCGCAAATGCGCTACATTAAGCAGCAGGGCTATAGCGATCGCCAAATTGCCTTTGCGACCAAAACTAAGGAAGATGAAGTGCGTTCTTATCGTAAAGAACTAGGAATCATACCTGTCTATAAGCTGGTTGATACCTGTGCAGCAGAATTTGAAGCCTTTACTCCTTACTATTACTCGACCTACGAATCAGGAGAATCTGAAATCACGCCCTCAGATAAACCGAAGGTGATGATTTTAGGTGGAGGACCAAATCGCATTGGTCAAGGGATTGAATTTGATTACTGTTGCTGTCACGCAGCTTATGCCTTGTCTGATGCTGGCTATGAAACCATTATGGTAAATTCCAACCCGGAAACAGTATCTACCGATTACGATACCAGCGATCGCCTTTATTTTGAACCTTTAACGAAGGAAGATGTGCTGAATATCATTGAAGCCGAAAACCCTGCGGGGATTATTGTACAGTTTGGGGGACAAACTCCCTTAAAACTTGCGGTTCCTTTAGAGCAATATCTGCAAGATTATCCTGAGACAAAAATTTGGGGAACAGCACCCGATTCGATTGATGCGGCAGAAAATCGAGAAAGATTTGAGCAGATATTACGGGAATTAGAGATTAAGCAACCGCCCAACGGCATTGCTCGTAGCTACGAAGAATCACTCAATATTGCCAGTCGAATTTCTTATCCTGTTGTCGTTCGTCCTTCTTATGTATTGGGTGGCAGGGCAATGGAAATAGTTTATTCTGATGCCGATCTCAAGCACTACATGACCTATGCGGTGGAGGTTGAACCCGATCATCCCATTCTGATCGATAAATTCCTAGAAAATGCGATCGAAGTTGATGTAGACGCCTTGTGTGACCACGAGGGTCAAGTCGTCATCGGCGGCATTATGGAACACATCGAGCAAGCTGGGATACATTCAGGGGATTCTGCCTGTTCAATTCCCTATAACTCTTTACCAGAATCAGCGATCGCCACAATCCGCGACTGGACAAAAAAGCTGGCACAAGCTTTGCAAGTAGTGGGCTTAATGAATATTCAGTATGCAGTACAGGGAGAACAAGTCTTTATCATTGAGGCGAATCCCCGAGCCTCCCGTACAGTTCCCTATGTATCAAAGGCTACTGGCGTACCTCTGGCTAAAGTGGCATCTTTGGTTATGTCAGGAAAAAGTTTAGCTTCTTTGGGTGTAACTAAAGAAATTATTCCGAGACATATTGCGGTTAAAGAAGCAGTGCTACCGTTCAATAAATTTCCTAGTACGGATACCCTTTTAGGGCCTGAAATGAGATCAACAGGGGAAGTAATGGGCATCGACACGGATTTTGGCAAAGCCTTTGCCAAAGCTGAAATCGGAGCTGGAGTGGAATTAGCGTTAACAGGAACCGTATTTGTCTCCATGAATGAACGAGATAAAACTTCGATTGTCCCTGTAGTTAGAGATTTTCTGGATTTAGGCTTCAAAATTGTGGCAACTGCGGGAACGCAAAAAGCATTGCAGGGGAATGGCATTCAAGATGTAGATCTGGTTCTTAAGCTTCATGAAGGTCGCCCCCATGTAGTTGACTCCATTAAAAACAACCAAATTCAGCTCATTATTAACACTCCCACTGGCGAAGAGTCTCAAACCGATGCTCAGTTAATTAGAAGGATGGCATTAGACTATAGACTACCCATTATTACCACTATTGCTGGAGCAAAAGCTACTGTCGCTGCTATTCGCTCGTTACAGTCTGAGCCTTTAGAAGTAAAAGCGTTGCAGGAATATCTTTCATAGTCATAGTTTGAGATAACAATTGTCGTTATTGCTAGCAACAGCTCCTAGTTAACAGTTAGCTGTAGCTGCAAATTTGAGGTGCCAATTAATTCTAATCATGCAGTTAGATTCACAGCTGTCTTTGACTGCTTTCATATAAAGCTGTACCTTCAATTTTAGGAGTAAGTGTTAGTTCAGATTAATAAATGTGTTATTGAAGATCCTGCTAAAAATACCTGGTTGACAGTTATTTTTAGCACTGAATTAGCAATTTTCTCTTAATTCTGATTAATTACTAGAAAATTTAACTCCTGATTTTTCTGCTAGTTATACTTTTTGTTAATCACGAGAAAATTGCATAAATTTTACTGCTGAATTATAAATATTTTATATACTGCATCCAAAAGCTTTACTGTCTTTAGTATTATATTTTTAAACTTTATAACTTGACACTTGTTACGTCGTTAACCACATTAATACATTAAATCCTATGATTAAAATTAAACCTTGGGGAACAGTTGTCAGCTTAACTGCGATCTCAATTGGATGGGAACTAATTACACTTAACCAGGCTCAAGCTCATCACAATGATATTGGCTGGAAGAGCAGTCTCAGCAACTTGGGATTAGACAAGCCTGAAAATCTGGGTCAGGAATTTAATTTTGAATGCCTTCCTGCACCAGCAAGATTTAGTCCTGGTATCTGGGGCACCGATAACTACAGCACTAGCTCTTATATCTGTCCTGCGGCAGTTCATGCAGGAATGATTACCAGAGATGGTGGTCATGTGACGGTAAGACTCAACCCAGGACAACAATTATATGCTTCAACTGAACGTAATGGGATCAGCAGTTATAATCGCGCTGCCACGGATTTTAGCTATGGGTTTGTGGGAGAACCAGTTGCCAGCCAAAACAATTTGGCGGTAAATCAACCACCTGAAACAATCTACGAGATTGGTTGGAAAAGCAGCGTCAGTAGTTTTGGTTTAGCAGAATATCCCAATCTTAATCAACAATTTACTTTTAAATGTACCCCTGCACCAGCAAAATTTAGTTCAGGTATCTGGGGAACTGATAACTATAGCCCTAGTTCCAATATCTGTCCCGCCGCAGTTCACGCTGGAATGCTGACTCGTGATGGAGGAACAGTAACCATTCAGCTAAATACTGGACAGCAACTATATGCTTCAACTGAACGCAATGGTATCAGTAGCTATAATCGCGGAGCTACTGAATATAGTTTTTTCTTTGTTGGCGATCCTGTGGCAGGAAATAATACTCAACAACCTGCTACTCTAAATCAGGATTCGAGTTCTTCCTCTGAGGACTCTAATCCGATTGAAGACGGTGCGAGACGAGGCATAGAACGGGGTGTTGAAGACGGCGTTAAAGATGCTTTGCGTGGATTATTTTAACCTCTAAAACTGTTGATTTAGTTCAATTGATTAAGTTAAATTGGCGATCGCTTTGCTCTTACAGGATCAGGCTTGGCAATTTTCTAGCGCTATCACGAAATAGTCTAGGGCTAATAGATGTTGTTTGCGCCAAAAACACGGTTATTATTGCCTTCAGATATTATTGTCTGCGGAAAATAAGCGATCACCAGTAGTAAGTTTACTTGATTAGAAACAGATGAACTAATTGATATTCAATACCATAGAAGCTTATATCTGACCGCAACTCAAAATTTGCGAAAATGGGAAATAGACAAGATCTATTTACTATTCCAAATCATGCCCATAACTGATTTAGATATCGATATTGCTACCTACATCGAGCACACACTCCTCAAACCTAGTGCGACTCCTGAAGAAGTTAAGCAGGTATGTCAAGAAGCCTGGCAGTATAATTTCCCCTCAGCCTGTATTTACCCCACTTCAGTAAGACAGGCAAAAGAATTATTACACGACAAACAGCCACAAGTTTGTACCGTCATTGGTTTTCCTACTGGTGCCATGACTTCAGCTACCAAACTCTATGAAGCGCAAGAAGCAGTAGAAAATGGTGCCACTGAGTTAGATGTCGTCATCAACTTAGGTTGGGTTAAAACTGGAGAATCCAGCAAAATTTATCATGAAATAGCTCAAATCTGTGGGGAAACGGGGCAAACTATCAAAGCAATTCTCGAAACTACTGTCCTGACAGATCAAGAAAAAAGACTAGCTGGAGAAATTTGTTTAGATGCAGGAGTCGCCTACCTCAAAACTAGTACAGGCTGGTTTGGAGGAGCAACAGTAGATGATGTCAAGCTACTTAAAGAAATTACCAAAGGTCAAATTGGCATTAAAGCATCAGGGGGAATTCGTACCTATGAACAGGCGATCGCTCTAATTCATGCAGGTGCTAATCGTCTAGGTACTTCTCGCGGGATAGATTTGCTGCGTCAACAAAGCGAGTCTATTAAATAACTGATATTACACACCAATCTATCTGTTAAGACTGGTCAAGAGAAAATCCTAGAGGTACATAGGGACAAGTCCTTGGTTTAGAGCATCAAGGGAAAGGATTGATTTTTCGACATTACTGGATAATTTGTCATAGGTGCTGTCATCATCAACGTGGTGAACTCTAAATACAGCAATGACTCTTGCCCTCTTGAACGTCAACTGTTAACTCCTATTTAGGATAGGTTGATTGCCGATCAAGCTAATTTAGATTGGGAAGGCTAAAATGGCGGCATCTTTGCGCTCTATTTTAAAGCTTATGAAACCGCAACTACTTGCTAAGTTAACTGTTTTAATTACTATTGCTACTACGATCACGATTCCTGCCCAAGCTGAAAGCTTAAGCGATTTAAGCAAGCTTTTAAGCACCAAACAATGCCCTCAATGCGATTTGAGTAATGCGGGCTTGGTACAGGCAAATCTGACGGGAGCCAGCTTTGTTGAGGCAAATTTAGCTGGGGCAAATTTGAGTCAAGCGAACTTAAAGGGTGCCGATTTAACGGGAGCTAACTTAACGGGAACGTCACTACATGGAGCCAACTTAACGGGAGCCAACTTAACGGGAGCCAACTTAACAGGAACCGATCTGAGAAATGCCTATGTTGGTGATGCAAACTTGACTAAGATAAATCTCGATTCAGCTCATTTGGAAGGTATTAGAGGTTTAGCTGAGACTGCCGCTTCGGCGGAACAGTTCCATCGCTGGGGAGTAAAAGAAGCTCAACTAGGAAATTACAATGACGCGATCGCTCATTACAACAAAGCAATCAAACTAGACCCTGAACTGGCACCTGCTTATCTTGGTTTAGCTATTATTCAATACAATTTTGATCAGCGAGCTGAAGCTAAGGCAAATACAGAAGCAGCAGCGGAACTGTTTAAACAGCAAGAACATGAACTAGGACATCAAACCGCAATGAATTTCCAGGAACAAATGACTTTAATTCAGGAAGCGGAGATTAATGCTGCCAAAAAAGAAGGTGGTCTCGGTCATATAGGTAAGTTTATGGGTAGCGTGGGTTCGTTATTGTTGCAATTTTTGCTCTAATCACTATTGAGTAATCGCGATTGGCTTTGCCAGTAACGGCGCATTCGCTGTGGGGATAAGATTAGACCCAATTTACCCCAAATAGATAGATACAATAGTAAAGCTTCTTTTGTCGTAGATATAGAATGAGTAAAAAACTATTTTCTTGGTTAGGTCTAGTATTATTAACTGTTTTATTATCATTTACCCCACGGTTGAATGCGATCGCTGATACTCCTAAACACTATACAGAATTAGAGTTTGAGCCTCTACCCGAAATTCAGTTACCTGAATATGAGCGCTATCAATTAGACAATGGGATGGTTGTGTACCTCCTAGAAGATCGGGATTTACCCTTAATTAGCGGCACAGCAATTATTCGTACTGGTTCGCGTTTTGAAGCAGCTAACAAAGTCGGGTTAGCAAAGTTAACTGGCACTGTGATGCGAAGTGGCGGCACTAAAGATCATCCTGCTGCTGAATTAAACTCAATCTTGGAGCAAAAAGCCGCTAGCGTAGAAACTAATATCGGAACCACTTCGGGTAGCGCTAGCTTTAATACCCTCACGGAAGATTTAGATACGGTATTTCCTCTATTTACCGAAGTGCTACGTCAACCAGCCTTTGCTGCTGACAAATTTGCGATCGCCAAAAAACAGCATCAGGGCGCAATTGCCCGTCGTAACGATGACCCCAAAGCTATTGCTGACCGTGAGTTCAATAAAGTGCTTTATGGGGAGACTAGTCCCTATGCTCGGACTATTGAATATAGTACGTTAGATAATATTTCGCTTCAGGACGTTACTAACTTCTATCAAACCTATGTGCGTCCCGAAAATATGATCTTAGGAATTGTGGGTGATTTTGAGTCTAACACCATGATGGAGAGAGTTCGAGCCGCTTTAGATGATTGGCAAGTTAGTGCTCCCTTACCCGCCTTGACGCCGCCGACAACCAGCCAAAAATATGACCAGGGACTCTTTGTGATTGATCGTCCCCAGCAAACCCAAAGCAATATTTTACTGGGTCATATTGGAGGACAATTTGATAGTCCTGACTATCCCACCCTCAGCATTTTAAATGGTGTCCTTAACGGATTTGGGGGGCGTCTCTTTAATGAAGTGCGATCGCGTCAGGGTCTGGCATATAGTGTATATGGTTCTTGGAGTCCCAACTACGATTTCGACGGAATGTTCATTGCTGGGGGACAAACTCAGACTAGCAATACCGTTCCTTTTATCAAGTCAATTGTCGCGGAAATTAAGAAACTACGTACTAATCTCATCAGTGAGCAGGAACTTGCTAATGCCAAAGAATCGATCCTCAATTCTTTCGTGTTTAACTTTCAAAACCCTAGTCAAACTTTATCGCGCTTGATCCGTTATGAATATTTTGATTATCCTGAAAACTTTATCTTTGAATATCAGCAAGAAGTAGAAAATACCACGCAACAGGATATTCTGGCAGTTGCCCAAGAGTACCTCCAACCAGAGCAATTAGTCACGGTAGTAGTGGGCAATGTTCAAGCAATAGATCCACCTCTAAGCAACCTCAACCAAGAAATTAATCTAGTTGATGTTTCAATTCCTCCTATTGGGCAAAGCTAATTGACCAACGGTCGGACAAGCCCTGCCTTTTCAAGGCAGTGAACCTGACGAAGTGAACGCAAGCCCTGTCGTTGAACGGCAGAGTACTGTTCACCTAACCCTAAACTAATTACTTTGTTGCCGATGCTCAAGGGGAAAATGATCGTGATATTGTTCTTGATCGTAATAGTAGAGAGTCCGAATGGGATAGGGAATACTAATATTTGCTTCATCTAAAGCTTGTTTCACCGCAATCATAGCGTTCGTCTGTACTTGACGAAGCTGTTTCTGTGGTGAATTACTCCAATAGCGCACCATGAGATCAATTGAGCTATCACCAAAGTTAACTACGTCAATTTCTGGAGTGGTTTCTGTGATTACTCCCGAAACGCCAGTGATAGTTTGCGCCAAAAGTTTACTTACTTGCGGTAGAGAAGTGTTGTAGTCTACACCAACAGCCAAATCTGTTCGACGGTATATATAAGCTGTGACTACCTTGACTGCATTGGTAAAAACATTAGAGTTAGGCAAAAGAACCCGTTCTCCTTGATAGGTACGAATCTTCGTCGTCCGAATACTGATGTTTTCAACTTCACCTTGATAATCACCAATTACAACCTCATCGCCAATCCTAAACGGTTCTTCAACTAATAAAATAATCCCTGCTAAAAAGTTTTTGAAAATATCCTGAAAAGCAAAACCAATGGCAACGGAACCTACACCAAGAGTTGCAATTATATCTCCTAGCTCAAAACCAGGAAACGCTAAGACACAAGCTAAAAGAACACCAACCGTCCAAACACCAATCCGACATACTTTGTCTAATAGTAATTGCAATGAGGCACTTTTAATCGTACGCTTTCCTGTCTCATCAGCGATTTTTAAAACTACCTTGACTAGATATTTAGTCAAAAATAGTACCACTAAAGCAGACAATAAGCTTGGGAGCGTCTTAATAGTTTGACCAAGTAATTCCAGCAACACTTCAACAATAGTCTGGATAATTTCATTCATAGTCGATCTGCATCATGAGATTTTGGTTGTAAGTATCTGTTTTAACATTCTCCAGCACAAAAATCGTTGTCTAACTGATATTTGAAGTCAGAGTCATCTCACTAGATCTGGTCGTCGTTGTAGCCTGTTATATTTACTTAACTAAAATTACGTAGGAAATAATAATTAAAATCTGGTGTCTCACCCTGTAAAATATAAATAGGGGTAAAGTGTCATCAAGAATTTTTGCTTTAGAAACCCTACTGAATCAGTATTACAAGAGTTTAATCGGTAAATTTACACATTATTTACATTGATACTCGAAGAATTACGCAAACTTTACAGCTTGCCCTCATATTCACGGATATACTTAGCTTAAGCAATGCAAACGAACGCAGTTATTCTGTAATATTTATCAACATATCAGTAAATTCATGGAAGATATTAACAACTACATTTCATCTATTCAACAAGAGATTGTTGCTGAAGAAAAAACAGTAAAAGTCGCTAGGTTAATCATTCTCTTGATTAAAATTGAGAAAGAATTATCTACGGTCAAAGAAACTCTAGCTAAGTTACAAAAGCATCAACAAAAATATAACCAAGATTCTCAGCTATCAGGACAGATAGAACAGAAAATTGCTACAGTTAATCGCCTTTCAGCCAAGATAAGTAAAGCAAGGTTAAATCTTAACTACTATTTTATCTAAACTGAAGCTGTAAGTTAGCATCAACTGCTATTTGAAATAAGCTTTGGCTGGTTGCTAACGTTTTTTTCGCCAGCTAAATAATTTAAAAAATCAATATTAATTTAATGCAGATAACTTAGCGTATTGATTTAAAGGTTGGTAATATACCAACCTTTTTTTAGCTTTATAGTCGTTCTAATTAATTTCCTGACCCTAAGTTATGGTTTCAAAAGAGTAGGGAA
>JBCDEP010000174.1:0-12957 GCA_039179675.1 Cyanobacteria bacterium P01_G01_bin.67 | reverse complement strand
CTGTAAAGTATTTCTGCTACTGCCTTCAACTTTTGATCTACAAGTGCTTTTTCTTCTGGTGTCATATTCATTCGCCAAGAGCTTATTTGTCTTTATCTTACTCTAAGCATTTTTACTTATTACATAAGTGAGATGCTCCCAATTTGCGAACTTCATCTTTCATATCACTAACCACACAACAACGTTCAACTAAAATATCTTCTATCTCATTAATACTCTCAAAATATTGATTTACTAAAGGTTCATCTACTAACTGCCATAATCGCTCTGCAGGCTGTAACTCTGGAGAATAAGGAGGTAAAAATTCAATCTCTATCTCTATGCCTTCTGGAATTACCACTTTTTTACTACGATGCCAGAGTGCATTATCTTCTACCAGAAGAATTTTTTTTGCTGGCTGAGTTGGGTATCAATAGCAAACTGTTGATCAACAACATTCAGCCATGAGGTATTAACTCTGGGAATTAAATACCATCAGGTTTCTCCAGTTTTTGGTTTGACGAATCCGTAAACGTACAACCATTCATAACGATGCTTTACTATAGCTTCTGGTCGTTTGCCAATTTTTGACCAAACTTTTCTAAGTATTGGTTTTAAACCTACTCTATGTTCATCAAAGAACCACAACTCTACTTCCATACTTGGATGTTTTTCTTCGAGCTTGTTTACTTTTAATGGTAAGTGAGATTTGAATATTGCTGGCTCTAATTTATCTGCTTTTTTAGGTGTTGGTCTTGAACTCTGCCAAGAGTAATTGCACTTTTTTAAATAGTCCCATCCTCTCTGATTCCAAACTTTTTTTCTGACTGTTTCTTGTTCTATCCAACGAGCCACCTTCGTTCCTGTCCAAATTCCCCCATCTGGTGATTTTTGTTCGATTTGCTGTTTTAATTTTTCTAATTGTTGAGGGTTAAGCAATCTTTTTTTTCCTCGAACATGATTGCTGGTTTGATTTTTACGATTTCTAATCCCCTCTTCTCCATTTCGATTGTACTGACTAAGAATCTTTTGAGCATAAGGATAAGAACAACCCACTGCTATGGCACTTTTTTTAATAGTCCATCCCAGAGATATTTTCCATAACAAATGCCATCTCCTCGTTTCTACTGAATCTTTACTTTTGAGGTATTTTTCTTTTAGTTGAGAAGAACTAAAGTGCTTGGCTAAATAAGCTGTTTTTGGCATTTAACATTTTTCTGTTTTTACTCTCTATTTTATATATATTTTGGTAATCGGATTTAGTATCAGCTGAGAATTAAATAAGATCAGGCAAGCTTTTTCAATCAGAGAAATTTGAGCATTGACTTTTTACCGAACGTTCGGTAAAATAAATACAATCGGCAAAAAAACATTCGGCAGCAAGAGAATTTTGGTTTGTACTTCATGTCAACCAAGGTGCAAAATTCTCTTGATTTTTAATTCTTATTAGTCTCCCATCTTCAATTATCCTTATCATTCCAACACATTACAAAAGAGTTAGTATCATGAAACTTAGCAAACAAAATTTACAATCCGCTACAGAAAAATTTTATGATGTCATCGTTGTGGGAGGAGGTGCAGGAGGACTTTCCGCAGGGGTGTATCTGCAACGCTATTTACTCAACACTTTAATTATTGATAAAGGCAAAGCTCGTTCTTTCTGGATGACCGAACTACATAACTATTTAGGGTTACCGCCAGATACCCCTGGTAGATCAGTTTTAAGACAGGGTAAAGAACATTATCTGTCTCTTGGTGGGGATTTACTGAATGCTTACGTAGAAGAAATAATTGACGAAGGGAATACTTTTACGGTGCGGGTAAAAATTGGTCGTAACAATAGTGAGTATCATACTTTTCGAGCTAAATATCTCATTGCGGCTAGTGGCATTATTGACTATCTTCCCATGCTAGAAAATATGCGTAATGTTTATGATTATGCAGGCTATAACCTCCATGTTTGTCTAATTTGTGATGGTTATGAAATGGCAGATCAAAAAGTCGGAGTTTTTGCTAGTAGTACGGAAAATGCTGAAGTTGTTTTTCCGTTAGGCTGGTTTACCTCTGATATTACTTTGTTTACTCAAGGGTTGTTTGAGGTAAATAAAGAATTACGCACCAGACTAGAAACACTAGGTTATCAAATTGTGGAAACTCCCATTGAGCAATTTGTTGGGGAAGACCATCAGATGATGGCAGTGGAATTAACCGATGGTCAAGTGGTGGAGTTGGAAACTGGCTTGATTTCAATGGGTTCTCAATACCATGCCACCTACCTAGATCAATTCAACTTGGAGAAACAAGGTGGCAATCTAGTTACGGATAAAATGGCTCGTACTTCCCATCCGCGTATTTTCGCTATTGGGGATTTAAAAGTAGGATTGAATCAGGTTGTAGTAGCTGCTGCGGATGGAGCATTAGCGGCAACTCAGATTTGGCGAGATATTCGTCGTAGCACTCCTTCCAAAACTGCTGGGAATCAGGTTACAGCATAGGAGCAGCATCAATGATTTAGCTTTTGAACAACTTCCAGTCGAGTTACAAGATCGGGCTACTTATCAAGATATTGTAGCCCCACAAATTCTTGTCCAACATGGAGAAACAGCAGGTTTAATAACCATAGGTTGACGTGACTATTTCCCGAAGCAAATTGATAGTCATTAGTTATTTGTCCCACAAGGGGATAACATCATTTGTCATTTGTTGACAAAGTTAGAGAATTTATTGGAGATTTATTATGACTAAGTACCGCACAGTCAATATTGATGGACTAGATATTTTTTATCGCGAAGCTGGTTTGCCAGATGCACCTGTAATTTTACTACTGCATGGCTTTCCCACATCGTCTCATATGTTTCGCAATCTTATACCAGCTTTAGCCCACAAATATCGTTTAATAGCACCAGATTATCCTGGTTTTGGTAATAGTTCTATGCCTAGTTTAGATGCTTTTGACTATACTTTCGATCGCCTGGCGGAAGTTATGGAAAAATTCATCCAAGCATTGAATTTAAAACAATATAGTCTTTATCTAATGGATTATGGCGCACCTATTGGTTTTCGTCTGGCTGCGGCTCATCCCGAAAGAGTTCAAGCACTGCTGATCCAAAATGGGAATGCTTATGCTCAGGGGTTGAGGGAATTTTGGGAACCGATTAAAGCCTATTGGCAAGACAAAACACCGGAGAATGTCGCTAAGTTGCGAGAATTTTTGAATCTTGATGCTACCAAATGGCAGTATACCCACGGCGTTCGCAATCCTGAATCCATTAGCCCTGACAACTGGAATATTGACCAGCTATTTCTAGATCGAGCGGGTAATCAAGATATTCAGTTGGCTTTATTTTATAGCTACGGCTCAAATCCGCCTTTATATCCTCAATGGCAAGAATATCTCCGCAAATACCAACCTCCTACTCTAATTACCTGGGGCAAGAATGACTATATCTTTCCCGAAGAGGGGGCGCATCCCTACAAACAAGACCTCAAAGATCTGGAATTTCATTTGTTAGATACAGGGCATTTCGCTTTAGAAGAAGAAGGAGATGCGATCGCTAATTACATCGATAACTTTCTTTCTGGTCGATTAAATTAAATATTTAGTCATGAAAGCATTTGCAATTGATCATTTTGGCTTGCCAAATATCTTTCAAGAACAAGATTCAGAGGTAGTGGTAGTAAAAGATGCTACTGCAGGAGTAAATGCAGTCTGGACAACTAAAGCAGCTTTACAAGCTTTGGGTGCTAATAATTAACTATGGGAAAAAAGATAATGAAAAATCCAGGTTGGTCGCGTTCCGAATCACCCTTTCACGCAGGAGAACTAGCAATTCAAGCTCGATTAGGTATCCAAGAACGCATGGATCGTCAGGGAAGACGGATGATTCGAGAATATTTGACCGAGCAACATCGACAGTTTTTTGCTCAATTGTTTTACATTATCGCCGGCTCAGTGGATGAAGCTGGTTATCCTTGGACATCAATTTTAGTTGGTCAACCAGGCTTTTTGGCTACTCCCAATGATCAAATTCTACAAATCTCCGCTAAACCACTGTTGGGCGATCCTTTAGTAAATAACTTGACGGCAGGTGTTGAAATTGGTTTGTTGGGGATCGAGTTACACAGTCGTCGGCGTAATCGCCTGAACGGTATTGTTTCGGTGATTGATCACAATGGTTTTGAAGTGAAAGTTAAACAAAGTTTTGGCAATTGTCCCCAATACATCCAAGCGAGAAATTTTGAATTTGCCGACTCTCAAAGTAATATCTCTTCAGAAATTTCTGTAATAAGCTCGTTGGGAAAATCAGCAAGAGATATAATTGCTGATGCCGATACCTTTTTTATTACTACGGCGTATCAAGACGAATCTGCGGGAATTGCCAAAGGAATTGATGTTTCCCATCGAGGAGGCAAACCAGGGTTTGTCCGCATTGATGATGATCAAACTCTGACTATTCCTGATTTTTCTGGTAATGGTCATTTTAATACCATTGGCAATATTGAGATCAATTCTCACACGGGTTTACTATTTGTGGATTTTGTCCGAGGAGATTTACTATACCTTACAGGAACAGCAGAAATAATTTGGTCGGGGGCAGAGATCAGCAGCTATGCAGGGGCAGATCAATTAATCCGCTTTCATCTAGATCGAGGATATTCAGTGACAGCTAGTCTACCTCTGCGTTGGTCAAATCCTGAATTTTCTCCCTTATTAGAGCGAACTGGTTCTTGGTAAATATTCAAACTTTTTCAATTCTGACAGAATTAAAAATTATGGTAATTACTCAAGGCTCTCATCATATTGACTTACAGTTCCCGATTTAATGGCAACCCGTAATTTTTTTGTAGATATACTCGGTTTCCAGCAGCTTGGGGAAGTGCCAGATTATCCAGCAATTTTTCTCTCTGACGGCACATTATTGTTGACCCTTTGGAGCGCAGCAGATCCAGATAATGCCACGCCATTTAATCGCAAACACAATATTGGTCTGCATCACTTTGCCCTAAAAGTTGAGAATTTAGCCGCGCTTCAATCTATTCATCAAACTCTGTTAAATACTCCAGGAGTGGAGATTGAGTTTCCCCCTGAATCCTTAAATGGTATGACTGCCCAGCACATGATGTTTTATATCCCTGGTGGCATTCGTATGGAACTTATTGCTCTAGAATCTTAAGAATTTCAAGGTAAATTTCTGGCACTCATCCCTTCTTTGACAAAATCAATTTGATCTATATAGTCATTCTAAAAAAGTGAGAAAATTAAGGATAATGACCATAAATCCTCACTTATTAGTTTAAATTAGTCCTTTTTGCTAGTTTATTGCCAGGGAGAATCTACTCTTTGTGCTTCTTCGTGAATATAAGCAGGTTTAGATTCTCGTGGTAACTGTCCCGACACTACTAAATGCGCCATCGTGTCACAAATCACCCGAGTCGCCATCAAAGAAGTAATATCGCTGATGTCGTAGGGGGGAGAAACTTCGACAATTTCTAGTCCGCAGACAGGGGCATTCTGCACAATTTTCTTCAATAAATATAAAGCTTCGCGGGGCAATAAACCGCCAGGTTCGGGCCAGCCAGTACCAGGGACAAAACCAGCATCAATGCAGTCAATATCAAAACTAATATAAACACAGTCGGTACCGTCTAAGGCTTTGGCTAAGGCAAAATCAGCCGCCGCATCTAGTCCCATCTCAGTGATATCAGTTACGGTCAGAATATTGCTGGCTCTTTCTCGACATACCTTAACCCCTGCGCGCGGTACTTGCCAGCCACCGATCCCTAACTGAACCAGATTTTTCGCTGGTGCATTTTCCATATTAGTGGCATGAAACCAAGGACAGGTGTGCATCCTTTCATCTAAATCTGTTTCCTGAGTATCCACATGACGATCAAAGTGGATAATACCAACTTTTTTGTCCCCGAGATGGCGGCATACACCCCTAACTGTGGGGAAGCCAATAGAATGATCTCCTCCAAGAATGATCGGAAATGCTCCTGAACTAAAAATATGGGCAATTCCTTTGGAAATTTGATCAAAAGATTTTTCATTATTGGCAGGAATCGTAAAAATATCCCCCACATCACAGAGAGTAATTTGTTCCCTGAGATCAACACCTAATTCAAAGTTATAGGGAGTATATAAAGCTGAAATACGTCTAATTCCCTGGGGACCAAATCTAGTACCGGGACGATAGGTCGTGCCTGAATCGTGGGGAACACCGACAATTGCCACATCATACTGACCCACATTCCGCACATCTTCTAGGTAAGGAGCTTTGAGAAAAGTGTTAATGCCTGCATAGTGGGGTAATTCGCCCCGCGAAAAATTAGGAATAGAGCGATCGCGGATACTTTCCGCCGCTTCTAGACCCCATTCGAGTCCTTGCTCTACTTCTTGTTGCCATCCCGTCAACGGTAGTCTGGCTTCTTTGGCTAAGGCTCTTTGCGCCTCACTAGAATCATTATTCGGTGTTGAAAAAGATGATTCACTCATGTTTTATATGATATTGATTCTCTAAATTTACGTTAAATGCGCAAAACCCAGCAGGCGATCGCAACACTTTAATGTCGTCTTTACCTCCCAGGCTTGATTCCCGTCGTGTACCACCGAAATTGAAAGTATCTTATCCAAGGTAAGAGATTAAATTTAACTTTGGTAAACTTTGGTAATTTGCTGACCTCGAACCAGTCATATAAATCATTGAATTCAAATCGGAACCCTTTAGAAGCTCAATATATTGTCTGATTTTGTTGATCCAGATCAAGACTAATCGTGATTACAATAATATATCTAGACCACGATATGAGAAGTTGAAAATTTTGATTCACCCTCAAAAAAGTTAAACAATCTTAATGCACTCCAGTTTTGAGTTTGGTGAGCGTTGTGTAATGGAAATAAGTTTGGCTTTTGGACTTTTGGTTCTCAACAGATTGACACTAATAGTTTATTGAGCATATTAGAAGACAAATCTTATAACTAAAAATTGTGCAGTGCGATATTAAATATAGACCAGCATTTGCCGCGATCTTTGTAACTCTTGAGCCAGGAGAAACAATTACTGCTGAAGCAGGTGCCATGGTTAGTATGGATAGCCAGTTGACGATGAAAACCGAATTGTCAGGTGGTCTGTTTCCCGCTTTGATGCGAAAGTTTTTCGGTGGCGAATCTTTATTTGTCAATGTTTTTATCAATCAAACTAGGCAAAATCTTAGTCTGGTCTTGACTCAGTCAAATCTGGGGGATATCGAAGTTATTAATCTTCAGGGAAAGGCAATTTATTTTCAGCCAGGAGCTTATATTGCCAATACATCAGGAGTCAAAATGGGGGTGCGTTGGGCAGGCTTTAAAAGCGCCTTTGCGGGAGAAGGGTGGTTTAAGCTACATCTTTCGGGTCGAGGGCAGGTCTTTTTTGGCGCTTACGGCGGGATTACCGAAAAAACAGTGCCAGGAGAATTTATCGTTGATAACACTCATTTAGTTGCTTATGAACCAGGAATTAAAATGGGCATTGGTCTTTCTGGTGGCTTATTTGGTTCTCTGACTTCGGGAGAAGGCTTTGTCAATCGGTTATCGGGGTCAGGTAAAATCTATTTGCAATCCCGTAGTTTAAATGGGTTAGTTGGCTTTCTCAGTCCCAAAATTCTCAAAGTAGGTAACCGTCGTCGCGGCATATCACAAGCAGGAAATATAGCAGAGAGGTTTTTTGATGGAGGTTGAATTATTACACCAACCCGATAGTGCGATCGCCCATATTAAACTCGATGCAGGAGAAGAAATTCTGGCAGAGGCAGGTGCCATGATTGCCATGAGCGATCGCCTCCAGGTAAGTACCACCATGCGTCAGGGTCGCAAAGGCGGTGGAATTATGGGCGGTTTAAAAAGAATGATTGCGGGAGAATCGTTGTTTTTAAGTCAGTTTACGTCACATCAAAATGGTAACGAAATCTGGTTAGCTCCTAAATTAATTGGAGACTTGTTGATTTATGACATGTCAGGACAAGATTTGGTGGTGCAAGCTACTTCCTATCTAGCATGTAGTTCTCAAGTAGATGTCGATCTTGGATTTGAGGGCATTAAAACCTTGTTTTCGGGAGAGTCAGTTTTTTGGCTCTCTCTTTCTGGTTATGGCAAAGCGATTCTCACCTCTTTTGGCGGAATTTATGCAATTCCCGTGAACGGAGAATACATTGTGGATACAGGACATATTGTGGCTTTTGAGCGCACTCTAGATTTTAACGTCACCAAGGCTAACCCGAGCTGGATTGGCTCATTCCTGGGTGGAGAAGGTTTAGTCTGTCGTTTTCGCGGACAAGGTACAGTTTACTGCCAAACTCATAACGTCAGCGGTTTTGGCTCTCTGGTTGGTTCTTTACTACCTGCCAAATAAGAGATCTCAGTAATTTAACAACCCATAACCAATGACTAATAACAGTACAGACAAGCGGTGCGACCCCGCGACGACGCAAGTCGTTTACCCAGATCGGTTACCTGGGCAAGGGAATGCGCACCAAGACGGCATGCCTTATTTATAAGCAATAATAATCATGAATGATATTCCATTTCGCATCGATCATGCTCCCGCTTACGCCTCTTTAGTCTTAGATATTCCCGCAAGTCAGACCGTATTGGTCGAAGCCTCGGCAATGGCAGCGATGGATACCTGTTTAAAAATGAAGTCCAAAATTAAAGGTGGATTGAGAAAAGGCATTGGCAGAATGCTGGGGGGAGAATCTTTATTTGTCAATGAGTTTACAGCGCAAGAGCGCAAGGGCGAACTATATATTTCTCCCAACGTACCTGGAGATATTCAACATTATTATTTGACTAATAAATGTAATTTGATGGTTCAGGGATCGGGTTTTGTGGCATGTAGTCCTAATATTGAATTGGATAGTAAATTCCAGGGACTCAAAGGTTTTTTTAGCGGAGAGGCTTTGTTTTTACTAAGAGCTTCTGGAGAAGGAGACTTTTGGTTCAGTGCCTATGGTGGCATTATTGAAATTCCTGTAGCTGGTAATTATGTGGTAGACACCAGCTACATTGTGGCATTTGAAGATACCCTCGACTACAATGTGGAAGTTTTGGGTGGCTTATCTTTCAGTGGTTTGAAAACAGGCATCTTTGGTGGCGAGGGTTTGGTTTGTCGCTTTAGTGGAGAAGGCAAACTATGGATTCAATCCCGTAATCTATTTCCTCTCCTAAATTTTCTTAATGCTTTTCGTCCTACCAAAAGTAATTAATTTTAATTAGGGACAACAGCATAATCTTTGTTGAATTAATAACAGTAAGGGGGAATGTGAAATAGGCGTGGTGGCAAGATAGTGCAGCAAAGATCTTACCAATTAAGCTTTCTGGACAGGGAATTGGATCTCGGTTACGTAAGATTCGTTGTCTTGTTCTGATCCACCTTGGATGTAAAACTCTCGATTGGGAGCAATAATTTTATAACCATTAGTTTCAATCCAAGTTAGCAAATGCTTATAGGATTCGACGAGGGTAAGATAACTACCTTGATGAATAATACAGGCGATTTCATCATATTTCGGTAGCTCGTATACCTTAATGCGTTCTGTATCTACAATCGAACTATCAATCGCAACTACAGCTTCTCCATCCACGTCACTTTCTTTGTATTCAGAATCGTGCCATATAGCTGCACAGTAATCAAACTTAGTAATCTTATGTTGATGTAAATAGCTAAACAGCTCATTGAATAGCTGTCCCACAGCAGCATAATTGGGCAGAATTTCCCGAATGGATGCAACCTTGATTGGCTCCACTTGTTTGACAACAATATCGTAGTTGGGCATTGTATTTTCCTGTTCAATTTGTTTTATGCGAGCTTCTACCCTTGCCAGTCTCAATTTTTCTAACTCAATATGCTGCTGGAGTTCTGCTTGTTTTAGCCGTAGCATGCCACGAATTTGCTCGATTGAAATTTGGTCGTCCAGCAATTGTCTGATTTGTTCTAATGAAAAGCCCAAATCTTTGAATGTCAGGATACGATTGAGCCTGGGTAATTGCTTAGCAGAGTAGTAGCGATAATTTGTGAAGGGATCGATCTGAATTGGTTTCAGCAGTCCTATTTGATCATAAAGACGCAGTGCCTTGATAGATATTTGACTGAGCTTGGAAAAGTCACCAATCTTTAACATCTTTCTCTCTTCTTGTCTTGTATTTCTCTAGTAAACACTCTCCTCTAAGGGAAGAGTCAAGAGTATAAATCTAACTGATGTTACGCATAAATTAATTTGTTAGGACAGGGAATTGGGAACAGGGAATTGGGAATAAGGTTTATCGAGATCTAAGTTGGCATTCCCCAATCAGCTTTGACCGTTGGCAGCTCATTCCAATCTGTGGTGTATCTTGGCGATCGCTTTTCTGAGCGCATGGTCCATTTTCTTTTAATTCCCGTAGCCGCGAGTTTGATAGTTTCTTTGCCAAAGCGACAGTTAATTGAGTCCATGACTTTCATTAGCGCCGCTGATTGCGCTGGATTTTGATTACTAAATAGCGATCGCTGGATCAAGTTTTCCGAGGTCAGGTCTAGCAAGATAATTCCCGCTTTCTTTAATCTATATCCAACTTCAAAATGTTGATTAATTGTATCGGTAACAACTTTAACTAATTGTCGGCTATCGTTGGTATGTTCTCGTAGATTAACCGTAAATGACCATGACTTAGTTGGTTGCTGGGTACTAAATAAGCTCGTGCGCCAAAAAACTTGCATAACCATCGCTGCTTGCTGTGCTTGACGCAGCTTTTCTCCTCCACGGCTAGCATAGGTTGCTAAAGCTTCTAATAGTTCTCGTTTATCTGTCACTGCTTTACCAAAACTACGGGTAACGGCGATCGCTTTTTTGGCTGAGGGAGCTGCTTCTAAGGGCATACAGCTCGAGCCATTTAACTCTTTCACGGTTCGCATCAAGACTACGCTGTAAAGTTGGCGTATAATTTCTGGATTAGCCTGCTTGAGATCGAGAGCAGTATCAATACCAATCAGGGGTAAAGATTTGCTGTAGGCTCGTCCCACACCCCAAACATCTCTAATTTCAATACTTTGAAGTGCCAGATCGGGATTGAGTACTGATTCTAGATTAAACACTCCTGAAACAGTATTTTTCGCAATTCGACTCGCAATTTTAGCCAGTGTTTTGGTTCGAGCAACGCCAATTGAGACGGGAATGCCAGTATATTGCCTAATTTTAGTTCTGATTCTGTGAATTAACTCGTTTATATCTCGATTTTGGAACTGAGACAGGTCTAAGAAAGCTTCATCAATTGAGTAGATTTCCATCTCTGGTATGCACTGTGCCAGAATCCCCATGACTCTAGCAGACATATCACCGTATAGAGTGTAATTAGAGGAAAATATTTTGACCTGATGTTGTTCGAGAACTTGTCTGTATTTAAAGATTGGCGCTCCCATGGGAATACCCAAAGCTTTAACTTCATTACTGCGGGCAATAATGCAACCATCATTATTAGATAGTATTACAATCGGCTGATTTTCTAATGCAGGATTAAAAACCCGCTCGCAAGAAGCATAAAAATTGTTACAGTCCACTAGGGCAAACAGTTTCATAAGGCGTGAATGACATTAGTCACTACTCCCCAGACCTGAAAGTCCATAGCTTCGGTAATTGCCATCGGTGGATAATCAGGATTTTCGGCAATGAGGTATGGTTGCCGATTTTGATATTTAAGACGTTTTACCAACAGTTCGCCATTAATCACCGCAATGACAACTCTGCCATCACGAGCTTCCAAGGAGCGGTCAACAATTAGTAAATCTCCTTCATGAATTCCTGCTCCAATCATTGAGTTACCAGACACTCTGACATAGAAAGTTGCTAAGGGATGGGGAACTAAATATTGGTTGAGGTCTAACTTGCCTTCTAGGTATTCATCCGCAGGACTAGGAAATCCAGCCGAAACGGGACAGGTGTAGAGAGGAATTGAGTAGCATGCTTTAACCCTAGCGTGATGAATCTCATCAACGACGGTAGGACTGGGAACAAACATAAGACATGAAATGTAGTATTAAGTATGAAAATATCATTGTTTTCTTTGATTTGGCAATAGATAGCCTCGATTACACTTCCAGATTTTTCAATACTACTGACGCAATCTAACAAGCAAAATAGCGATCGCCTGGACATCAGAGCGATCGCTAGAAGATATGATATGTAATTATCGGGCAATTATTTATAATTCAAAAACATGGAACACGGGATTGCCGTTATTCTCATAGGAGAAGTTGGGCAGATTGTCTTCAATAAAATCTAACTCATCTTGATCAATACTATAAAGATGAGTCCCAGAATCACTGTTACGCATTCTAAATACAGGGATAGTTTCTAGTTCTGCGGGGGCAGAATCAAATGCATAGTAATTAATTCCTTCAAAATTGTAGTTAGTTAAAGTATCTTCAATAAAGCTTTTTTCATTGTCACTACTAGTATATAAATGACCCCCAGTTTCAGCATTGAAAAAACGATATACAGGTTTAGCACCTGAAAGGGTTTCGCCAGTCACCGCATCCTTATCGTTAGCTAGAACATTGAACTGTTCCCCCTCATAGTTGTAGGATAGTTCTCCTGCGGCACTTTTTTCTCGAATAACTTCAGCTTCATTGTCATCAGCAGTGTAAAAGTGAAAGCCTTTCTCAAACTGATAGAAACGATGAACACCATTAGTAGTAAAGCTTGGATCGGGATCGGGATCGGGATCGGGATCGGGATCGGGATCGCCTTTCCCTGAGTCATCTAGCTCTAGATCTAGAACAAATACATCCCCTGTCTCGTTAGTGTCATCCGCAACTAAATCACTCAAGCTAGAGTTAAAGAGAACAGTTTGACCATCTCCACTAAGAGTAGGAAAAGAGTCCCCAGCAACTTTAGTGGTGGTTTGCTGCTGGCGATTGCGAATGAAGATATTTGCTTGATTATTGGTATCATCAGATACTAAATTAT
>JBCDEP010000153.1:0-15277 GCA_039179675.1 Cyanobacteria bacterium P01_G01_bin.67 | reverse complement strand
CTGTGGAAGAAAGTAAAATCAACGAAGTCGTGGAACTTAACCAAAACTAATTTATGCTTAAATAATATTTTAATTTGTAATATCAATAACTAACTTGAGAATACTCTCAAGCACTCATAAGCTTATCCAACATCACAAAATGTGTAATAATATATCAAAAAAATTAGCGATGGTTTTTTGCTAATCAAAATTGGCAGCATCCTATTTAGCTTAGATCAATAAATTTGTATCAATAATTCTTTATATTTTAGTCTATGATAAATTGTATATTTGATTACTACTTTGGTTCAAGATATTAGCTACAGATCAGATTGTTAAATACTCTGAGCCGAAAAATAATCTAGCCAGAGACAAGTCTATTTTCTATACTTATAAATTTATCTGGATTTAGCAAAATAATTAAAGTCTATTATGTCTTTGGTCACAAAAATATTAAATATTCTGGGTGTAAAAGAGCCCAAAAAGTTACCTTATTGGCTAAAAATAACCACGAAAGTCCCTAAATGTGTTTATTATTTTGGTCCTTTCGATAGCCCTTTGGAGGCAAAGGCACTTCAGGCAGGATTTATCGAAGATCTGATGGAAGAAGATGCTCAGGGAATCCACCTTGAATTAGAACAATGTTCGCAGCCTGAAGCGCTGACTGTTTGTGAAGATGATATTTTTTAAAGATCTAGCAGATCTCTAAGCTTGATGACCATTTCGGTTCGAGAATGCACCTTTAGCTTGATGAACATTCTTTTGAGAGCTTGTTTTACAGTATTTCTCGAAATCCACAGCTGTTTGCCAATACTGGCATTGGTTAGTCCTTGGGCAACAAGATTGGCGATCTGTATCTCTCTCGGTGTAAGATCTTCGTAGGACAACCTTTTGTGATAACTAGCTGATGATAAGCGTAATTTAGCCAGACAAGCAGATACATGAAGACATACTGCGCCCAGGTTAGTGAGATTATCCTGATTAAAAGCTTGGGAATTATTGATACGGGCAAAATGAATTGTCCCAATCAAATTGCCATTGCCGACAATAGGACCTGTCATAATATGTTCATGTTGGTATTCCCGACAACAACGTTGGTAAAGTTCACTTTGTTTCCATTGTCCCTGAGACCAAATCAACTCTTCATGGGCTGGGGCATGAAAATCCAAAACATATTTTAAAACAGGATCGACAGATTTACCGATCGCATCATACCGTTCAACAAAGCGGTCGCTGACTCCCACTACATCGAAGCTAGCTAGATTGTGGTGCTGATCAAGTAAATAGAGTCCCCAGCGTTGCACTCCAAAATGCTCGCTGATATTATCCATCAAGCGATCTCGTAGTTCTAGTTCGGTCTTGGCGATCGCTAAGGTTCTAAATAAATGATGTAAAGATTTAGCCAAAAAACAATTAAATAATAATTCTATTGATCCTGATTTTATCTATTATTAGACATTTACTAAATACTACTCTGGCAAATTATCGAGATCAAACAATACCCACTTGGGTACTATCGCGATCAAATATCTCAACCTACTATTGCAGCAGTAGATCATTTAGTAGTAAGACTTTCAATGAGCCAAATTGAAATTGGATTTCTAGTTTATCCCGAAGTTATTCAGCTAGACTTTACCGCAGCATACCAAGTTCTCTCTTTTTCGCCCAATGCCACTATTTATCTGGTTGCGAAAACTCTCAAAGCGATCGCCAGTAATGAAAATTTGATTATAACTCCCACAGTAGATTTTGAGCATTGTCCCCAGTTAGATGTTATTTGTGTTCCTGGAGGAGGGATGGGTCAAGTTACGGTAATGCAAGATCCCGATACTCTGGCATTTTTACAACGACAGTCGCAACAGGCTCAATATGTTACTAGTGTCTGTACAGGATCGTTAATCTTAGCCGCTGCGGGATTATTACAAGGTTATCAAGCCACATGTCATTGGGCGTTTCGGGATCAGTTAGAGATGCTAGGAGTAGAAGTTGTTGCTCAGAGGGTGGTAATTGATCGTGATCGCATTACAGGTGCAGGAGTTACTTCAGGAATTGACTTTGGGTTGATGTTACTGAGCTTGCTATGGGGAGAAGAAATGGCTAAGACGACTCAGCTAATGATGGAATATGCTCCTCAACCACCCTACAACTCAGGTACTCCAGATACAGCAGGTTCTCAGACTGTTGAATCTTTATTACAGGTGGGAAAACCATTGATTGATGCTTTTGCCAAGCAAGTTCAAAGTCAATACAACAGTTAAGAAGATAAAAACCCTTTTTTCTGCAAATTTAGAGCGATCGCCGAGTATTTAGCTTTTTCCTTGATAAATAATTTAACTAGGGAACCGAGATTATGGTTACTAAAGAAATGCTGACGATAAGAACCTATTCCTAAAAATCCCCCTTGACCCTTGAAAATTCTGGGGCGTATTTTGCTGGCGGGTAAATGCTTTTTCCCTTTGAGAATCTGCTGGAAAGCGTGGGGCATCCACTTTAGCTGGGAATATAGAGATGTGATTTTTTCAGCAGCGCAATTACACTCTGCTTTATTCTTAAAATTGGTATTGTCCAAAATAGTATAAATCTGCTCTTGAAGAGCCTCGAATTCAGTAAAGCTACCACCAACTAATTTCAGGTTCGATAATTGTTGATAATAATCTGCTCGATTAGCTGTGTCAGAACGCATTGTGGTTAGCTTAAGCAGCTCACAGTATGCACCCAAGAGCCACAAGATAGAATATAAAGACCATAGGGGATAGTAAGAAAAAGTTTTGTAAGCATTTGCAATCAGGCGATCGTTACTTTTAATAAAAGCTAGAGTGATATCTTCTAGAGGTTGAAATTGTGCAGCCGAATAATCTTTTGTTTTATTAGCTTCCAATAATAAATTAGCCAATAGTGAAACACTGCTCAGAGAAGTATATAGTCCTTTAGAAAAAAGAGGATCAATAAAACCTGCCGCATGACCAAGCAAACAAAAGCGATCGCCGACAATTTGGTTTGAGCTATACTGGATACGATTGGTGCGCGTCCAGCCTCTGACTGCTTTAGCAGAACATAGCTGAGATTTTAAGCTAGGAAACCGAGCAATGAAAGCATAAAATTCTGCTTCTGGACTGAGATCTTCTCTAACAGGATGAATACGCGGATCGAGCATTAAACCAACGCTGCACAGTGGATTAGTAGCGCGATCATGATTATTAAAAGGAATTACCCATAACCAACCACCTTCAAATACATGATGTAACGTTCCTTCTGACAGGCAAAAAGGGGCATCAAAATTTACAGAAGCTTCTGTCTGCTGATAGCAGGGAACATTTACCATGTGGGTAAAAATGGCGCGAGAATGAGTTTGCAGATTGTCAGTTCTAAGATTGAACTTTTCAGCTAATAAAGAGTGAAAGCCCCCCGCATCAACAATATAATCCGCCTGATATAAGTCTCCTGATTCTGTAATAAGTTCTACTCCCAAATTATTAATTTCAACATTTCTAACTTTTGTATTTTGGAAAGCCTCAGCACCATAACGAATTGCTGTTGTCATCAGAAAATAGTCACTATCCTGACGATATAAATGTAGTTCATGTCCGTAAGGCTGTTTGGGAATTACGGCTTGCAATAGGCGATTAGGATTTTGAGGCTGATTTACTTCGTGGTGGAGATAGCTAAAGTGTCTCTTTACTCCATGAGAAGTCCCGATATATGAGAAATAGTTTTCCGAGCTAAAGTAAGCTAGTTCAGGTACTGAATAAATCTCTGCCATTGAGCGCATCATCTCAGAAGTCTCTAGAATCATCGACTCGCCGATGGCAAATCGCGGATGAGATTTGGCTTCAAATATTGCCACTTTTAAACCGTGACGAGCTAAAATTGCTCCTAGCGAAGAACCCGCAATACCAGAACCAATAATAGCCACGTCAAACTTGGGGCTAGATATCATACTTTTTGCTCCTAAATAAATTATTGATTATGGATTTTCTAATGACTAAAAACTAAAAACTATTAAGTGCTGCTGAGATTACGCACATCAATTAGTATCAAACCTAAATCGCGAATCTTGATGAGTAAGCCAAATAGTTCGGCTTGATCGACTATTGCACCTTTGAAGATGGTTTTGTTATTTTGTGTATGCTCATGAATCTCCATCCCATCAAACCAATCTTCCCAGTCATGGGGTAGCTTACCTTCGATTGTTATTTCATAAACTTGAGGAATCGATTGAGGACAGAACATAATTTAGATGGATGCTCGATCTAGATTGGCTAAAACTTCCAATGTTGGACTATGCTTTTGATATCTTTATTGATTAGAATTAAAGCTGGTTCAAAAATAGTATTTTTGTACTGTATTGTTAGCGATCGCATACTAGAGTTACAGCGTATCTAACCAAATAAGGTAGTTCAAAGAAATCCTGGATAATGCTGTTGAACGATCCCACAACTAGTATTAACTAAATGGGATTAGCCGCAATTGAAGTTCTGGCTATTGCTTTGGCTAGACTATTTAAGAGCATACTAATCATAATGCGAAACATCCAACGCATCATCAAAATGTCCATTATTTTGCCTAAGATACCAAATTTAACCTGGTAATTAATCTTGAAATGAAGGAGAGATTTATCTGTGTTAATTGCTCGAACTCCAATAGTTGCCTGGGCAGTTTTAATTGGCATATTAGTGCTGGTAATTCTTACCGTATAAGATTCTCCCTCTTGCCAATCGATAACCTGTTCCACTAAATTCATTCCTGCTGGCATTTGGCAGGTTCTCTCGGCGCCAATTCCACAGGCTGCGCTGCCATGATTGATAAAAGAATTGGTGAGCATGGGATGAAATTTATAGATATTGGCATAATCAGAGATTAGCGACCAGGCGATATCTGTGGGATAGTTAACAGTTTTTTTGACGGTGATTGAACCCATGATTACAACAATGAATGAGAGAAATTATAAGTTAATAAATTAAGATTCACTTTCAAATTTTTTAGTTGAAAGCTATAAAACTCTAAGCTGATAAACCATTAATGATGTTTTCTTGTTCTCCATCAATAATTAGTTCGATAGTTTCTGCTAAATTATCTGGTTTCAAGTCTGTATACCATTCAAAGACAGTACTATCGCCATCAGGGATTGCTTGCCAAGAAGCTACATGAAACTCAAAGCTAAAAGGAGATTCAGTAATGGCATAGACTAATCTTTTTTGCTTGCTATCTACACTGACGATTAGTTCTTTTAAACTGTTACCATCCTGGGTTTGACAGACTCGCGTATCCCCGTATAGTTCAGCATTGGTCAACATTCCCAATAGACTGTGAACTCCAGTCAGATCTGACATTTTCTGCCAAACGCGATCGCTTGGAGCATTAATTTTGAATTGCTTATGAATGGTTGCCATTAATTTGTCTGATTGAGATACTTGCTTGCTTTATTTTTAGTATCTCTGCGTCTTACTAAAAAAGGACTAGCCTAAAGTTTGGTTGAGAGTATAGGTTAGGAGAAAATGCGAGGGATTTCGGACTATTTATACCAAATTGATAAATGTTTGCGACACAATAAATAATTTAAAGTAAGCTGGGCGACACTGCTAAAGTAGTGGTTTAGTGTTTTTTCTTGTTCCCCTAGAATTGGGGGCTAGGGGGCTAAAATCAATTTTCGTTACCCACATTTTTAAGCGTGTCGCACTACTACAAGTTATCTGTTGTATTCTTTTTTCTAATTGGTATTACATTCGAGTTTAATTGCTACCTAGCCGTAGTTATTGCTGTTAATTAAAAAATATTTTTGAGATTTTTCTCGAAAATCAAGTTGAATTTTATTGACTGTGGTTACAAAAAATACACCCTTCTGGTCTCTGCCTTAACTTCACAGATTAATTTTGTAGTCATCGAACTCACGTTTAATTAAGTACAAACAAGTCGTTATCATCTCTTGTTTTATTATTGCTTGTTTGAGTTATCTTAAAATGTTTAACTTCCTAGCTTCTACTACAGCTTGATTGCGATTTTTAACAGATAACTTTCCGTATATATTGCTGCTATGCCATTTAACTGTTGCTAGACTAATAAACAGTTTTTGGCTAATTTCTTTATTACTCATCCCCATAGCTATATGATGTAATATTTCCAATTCGCGATCACTCAAGGGATTGATTAAATCTTGAGTCTTGGGTTCTGATTTAATTTCACCTAAGTTGGATTGCAAGTATTTAATATAGCTAGGGTAAATACTTTCTTTGGCGGCACAATTTAGTAACTGGCTCATGCTTGGTGCGGCATCTAACCAATAACGTAAATAAAATTGAGGATGGGATAAAGAAAAAAGTCGTTCAAGTTGCTTCAAGGCTAAATCTATTCTATTCTGTGCTTGGTAAACTATTGTCTGTAGAATTAAAACTTCGATCAATCTTGATATGCGTTGGCTTGATTCGGTAAACTTCTCTAAACGTTGAAGTAAATACAGTGCCTGTTGCCATTTTTCTTGGATAATTAAAATACGAGCTAAAGTAATATAGCTCGGTTCTAAATCGTAAGTTAATTTATCATTTATGCTTAATTCCTGAGACTGTATCCAAGCGACAGCTTTGTCAATATTTCCTTGAGCTAACCAGAGTCTTACCTTGACCAAATCGAGAGCTAAAAAAGTAGGAAACTCAAAGCTAAAACCTTGCTGGCGACTACGTTCAATTTGTTCTGCTGTGGCAACTGACTCCCATGCTGTGGTGAAATCTCCTTGAGCTTGATATATTAAAGCCAAGTAAAGATGACGAATAGTAGTAAAACCAGATGTCTTGATGCTGCTGCTGCGATCATTGCCTTGAGTTAGATGATAAGTTGCCGACTCCAATTTATTTTGTTGCCATAATAATTTCCCCATTACAGCTTGAGCCAAGATTCCCCCCACATTTTCTGTCCAATGGCGCCGAGTAACAATCTCTAACGCTGACTGACAAAGAGCGATCGCAATTTCAGGCTCTCCATGTAAATTATTTAATTCAGCTCGCAAACATAAAGAACTAACGGCAGAGTCGACAGTACGATTGATAAACTTGGATTCAACTTTAGTTGCTTGTTGGCAGTCAGTACTAGCCTGAGTCGCCTTAATTAAAGCTTGTTCTGCTTGCTTAAAGCGATCGCCCAGATAATAACTAAAGCCTAAGTTAGTTAATACTAGCGATCGCAACCAGTAGTTATATTGAGGCACAATCTTTAAAGCTGATTCTGCCAGATCTATCGCCGTCTTCACGTCTTGTTCGTGAGATAAATAACTATTCAATACGGCAATATTTGCCCAAAATTCTTTAACTTCGCTAGATAATGGATGATTTGTCCAACTGGCTTTTGTTTCAGGTAAAGGGCTTATTTTAGCTGCTTGTTCCGCATCAGCAAGATATTGTTTTGCTCCCTTAATGTCCCCCAAGGCAAACCAAAGCGACCAAGCATAATATACACAAAGCCAAGGGCGATCGCATATTATTTGATTGGGTAGTGCTTGAAGACGATCTAACAGAGTATTAATGTCTGCATCAACAATTAACTGACAGGCTTCTTGTTCGATTAAATCTGCCCCAAACTCCCATTCTTGAGCTAATAAAGCATGATTAAAGGCTTCATCAATCAGATTTTGTTCTCGATACCATTTTGCTGCACGCAAATGACATCGAGGGATTTGCTGGGGTTCTCGCTTTTGTAAATTGTGGAGTAAAAGTTCCCGAAAAAGATGATGATAGCGATACCAATGGCAGTTTTCATCCAGAGAAACTATAAACAGGTTGATTCGCTCTATATTAGTCAAAATTTCGGTACTATTATCTATCTGAAGTACAGTGTCACACAGAGAGCCACACATACGTTCTAAAATAGAGGTCTTAATTAAAAAAGCTTTTAATTCATTTGGTTGTTGTTCTAAAATTTCCTCAATTAAATAGTCAGCAATATAACGCTGATTTCCTTGTAAAGAATTAATCCAAACATCTTTTTGAGTCGATTTTTGTAAAGACAAACCAGCCATTTGTAATCCTGCGATCCATCCCTCTGCTTTTGCTTGCAGCGCTTTTATTTGTAATAAAGATAGATCGAGGTGCATTACTTCTTGAGCGAAATCCTGGGTTTCTGACATCGTAAAACGAAGTTCTTTGGCTCGTAATTCTGTCATTTCTCCCCTCGCTCTCAAGCGAGCTAAGGGAAAAGGTAAATCTGAACGACTAGCAATAATCAGATGTAAGTAAGGAGGTAAATATTCTAGTAGAAATTTTAAAGATTGATGAATGGTAGTTGTCTGAATTGAATGATAATCATCAAGAATTAAGACAATGTCGTTAGTTATGGTTGATAGTTCAGCAATTAAAGGAGTTAAAAAGTAATCATAATCTAAATTATGGCGATCACTAATAATTTCTAAAGTCTTGTTACCCAATTGGGCTTGAACTTTTTGCATAGCGCAAATAGTATACTGCCAGAATCTAATCAGGTCATTATCCTGATGATCCAAAGACAGCCAAGTACACTTGAGTTCAGTTTCTTTGATCCATTGTGCTAATAAAGTGGTCTTGCCAAATCCTGGCGGTGCAGAAAGCAAAGTTAACTTATGCTGTACTCCGCGACACATCTCTTGATTTAGACGATCTCGGAGAACTAAATTTGACTTTCTTGAAGGGATGAAAAACTTAGTTTCTAAAAGATTATGGAATACCATGCGCGATTATATAGGAATTATATAAAAGTAGTAAGGCAACTACCAGCACATAATCTAGCTTTATGATGAGTTTTTGCTGAAAATTTTCTTAGTAAATTACGGATTAGTAATCTTCCGATTTACTATAGCTTTCTCTAATTAGTGAGATACACCCAATCAACTATCAACAATTAACCGAAACCGATATTCGCTGAATGCAACTTATTCCAATGAGAACTGCCACATCATGTTTTGGGTGTCAGAGAAATATCAGCGCTTTCATTAGATGACAAAGATTGTGTGGCTGAATTATTGCCACTTCTATCTATAGCCTGAAGCAAGAAATAATTAAGAACTGTTCGTAAGACGATAATTGCCGCTAATTGAGCGATGTCGTTCCAAGATGGTGCAATAGTGGTGTTTAAAATACTGCTGCCAACTAAAAAACTTAATCCCAAGGAAAAACCATAACCTAACTCTAAGCGACTGCCCCCAAAGGCGATCGCCGAGCTAGAATTAGTAAAGATATGTTTGCTATAGATAATCAAAGCTTTGACGATTCCCGTCACGATTACCAGCAGCGCTAATAATTGGCACAAACTAACAATCCAACTATAAAGCGTATCGACTAAATGACTAAGCATTTTTGATTATCTTGATTTAATTAGCGATCGCTCAATTTTTCCCTAAAATTACTGTAATCGAATTCTAGAGTTTTTGAAAGCTAGCAGCATCTATATCATTAGGATTAACCCCCAGTAATACACCGATTCTCTCCCCTTCAAAGGAGATTAAGGTATTCCTATTACCTGTAATCTCTAGTTTGTCGAAACTTAAATTATCCCCAAGTCCAATGTAGTCTACACCCAGTTCAAAATCCTGAACCCAGTCTGTTAAAGCATCATTGTGAATCACAAATAAATCACTACCAAGACCACCATGATAGACTGCGATTCCATCCACACCGTCTAATAAATCATCGCCAGCACCACCATGGAGACGATCAAAGTAATTCCCGCCCAGTAGAGTATCATTACCCGCGCCACCGTTTAAAACATCATTTCCTGATTGTCCACGCAGCAGATCCGCACCAGCACCACCATTTAAGGTATCGTTACCAGTGTTGCCAAATAGAGAGTCATTACCAGCACCACCCTCTATTTGGTCATCACCGATCCCACCAATCAGGCGATCGCTTCCTTCATTACCGATCAGAGTATCATCGCCCGCTAAACCATTGATTGTATCGTCACCAGCTAAGCCATCTATATAATCTTGACTATCAGATAAACCCTGTATATTATCGTTTTCGGGAGTAATAGGAGTATCGAGAACTTTGATATTTACCAGATGAGTTTCATATAAATCTGCTTCTACCCGAAAAATATTATCTTCTTCTGTGACTATTTTGTCTGTAGCCCGAACAAACAATTGATAATAACCGGAATTGTATAGCTGTGAAGTAGAATTTAAATCGTCAGGATCGCTGAGGGTAATAATGCCTGTAGCGGAGTCGATACTAAAAGGGTAAATCCCATCACTATCCAAATCTTGATTGCTAGTTTCGATTAACTCGGGATTAAGATCTATATCTGGGTAGTAATTTAAGTATATCTCTCCATCAATTTCAATAACTGAGCTACTAGAAACCAAAGTATAGTTTAATTCGCCCCCTTGAGGATCGCTAAGGTTTACACGACCTATAGTAGTCCCAGAATCAGCATTGTGAGGCATGCTAAAGTTGTAATTCCCTGAAGCTGGATTTTGTAAATCTTCTATGTCTAGTTTAGGTGCAAAATCTCTATATAAAGAAGAACGACCAACTAAATACTTTTGTTCATTTTCCAAAAGCTCAAATTCTATAGTTTCGTTAGGATCAAAAATAGAGTCAGCAAGAAACTCAAAATCAATTGTGGCAGTGGTTTCTCCTGACGCAATAGTAATAGTCGTGTCTGTAATCTCTGCAATATTTTCCCCAGGTATGATTTCGTAATCTACGTTAGGAGTTGCAACTACAGGTAATCTATTACCAAAACCAAATTCTAAACCACCATAGCCTGTTGTTAGATAATCTATATTAACAGGAGAATTTCCTAAGCCATTTTCTCCCTCTCCACGAAAGTATTCTTCAGTAGTTTCATCTATGTATCCACCATTGGCATCATAATAAATTCCACTAATTAAAGAGATATAACCACCTGTGGCTAAATAATGTCTGGGAGAAGAACTAAGATTTGTATATTCAGCACTGTTATCGGTTAACTTTGTTACGTTTCCATTTGTATCGTAGAAAAGCTGTTCCCCCACATCATAGTAACTACCGTCAGCATTAAAATACCTATCGCCAATAGGATCGTAGCGTCCGCCATTGGCATCATAGTATTTATAGTCTATTAGATCGTAATAATTTTCTTTCCCAACATATAAACGATTAAACTCAGGATCGTAAAAATTATTCCCTATATATCGATGCCAGTATTGATAGGTATCTTGAGTAGGGGTAGCTGACCCGTTTAGATAGTCTTCTCTACTTATATTTTTGTAATCAATCGTAAAGCCTTCTTCTGGTGCAGGTTCAGAAATATTTATCTTTAGCCTATTTTCGTCCTGGGTTAAACTTACTACAGGTAAATTAGCTTCTTTTACAAAAATAGGGCTAGAAGTCGAGGTAAAAGAATAGTTAAAATCTGGACTATCTGGACTATTGTTACTTTCATCTGATTCGGCGATCGCATTGTCGGGATCGATAATAGCACCAAGGTAGTAAGTTTCCTCTCTGTTTGCCCAAAAAATATTATCGGAGTTAGGTAATTTAGCAGTTACAGGATTATTAAAAAAACTCTTTGATACTGAATATGAAGATTCTCCTTCAATGCCATCGGCGAAAGTATAAGAGCCAATATAGTAATCGCTGGTGTTAATAATTCCATCGGTAGAAACGTATAAATCTACTTTAAAAGCTTCTGTTTTATCCGTCCCATCATTATTAATTAAAAAGTCCCCATTAAAAGTTTCCCCTTGATATAAGGAAAAACCGCCTGGATTTTCTAGCTGTTGTACCTGATATTCTCTGAAAAAACCTGGAGAAAAGGTGCCGTATAAATCTGGTAGAGACATAGTTCTTAATGTTGCAAGTTAACTTAAAATAAACGAAATTATTGTAATTTGTATCAATAACTTCTTTACTTAGATTATTTAATTTGCTAAGGTATCTGTAAAATATCTTAATTTTTTTTTTTGTAAAAACCTTATATATAATAGCCAATGAGCAATATAGAAACATACAATCAGCTAAAACTATTCTCATTAAAAACCAAGAAAAGTTTACTAATAATCTGCTTTCTCTAGATGTTTCAAGTGTTAGATAAAGTATGAGCAACGCTGCAATTTTGATTTTGATTTCTCCCACAGCATATTTAATCTATTAGAGCAAATTGATAACTAATATAATTATGGATGATTGTATGTTGAATAAATTACATTTTTGCCCTGAAAGATTAACTGTTACTCTAGTTTTTCAAACAAGGCAGCCAGAATTGTATTTGAGAATAAAAAACCCTCAGGGTCACTAAGGCGCAGCCTTGTCGATTGATCTGAAGTCAGTTTTGGTTCAGTTAGTTCTATCAGTTTTTGCTCGGAATTAATAATTTCTACCAATCCTTGCTGATGATAAGGTTGAAGACACGACCAAATTTTTTGTAGATTTTGAGGTGTAAACTCAGCTGTCTTGACTCCTTCTGCTAAACGAAAACCTAGCATCAGAGTTTCTAATAAATAATCTGTGGCAGATATTGGAGGAGCATCAATAATTGCCCCTGCTTGCAACCAGTCGTAATATTCTCTGCGAGTACGGGGACGACTAAATCTTTGACCATCAACATAGCTGGCGGCACCCATGCCAAAAGCATAATAGGGTTTATTTGACCAATAGACGCGGTTATGGCGACATTGATAGCCTGATTGAGCATAGTTTGATACCTCGTAGTGTTCGTATCCTGCATTGGTTAGAATGCGCTGAGTTAAGCGATACATTTCAGCCGCAGTATGATCATCAGGGAGAGGGTTTGCACCTGGTTGATACTGTTTGCCAAAAGCGGTAACAGGCTCTAATACTAAATCATAGCAAGATAGATGCTGTGGCGCGATCGCAATTGCTTGCTCCAAAGATGCTTGACAATGCTCCAAAGTTTGATGGGGTAAGCCCGATATCAGATCGAGACTAAAATTAGTGATGTTTAATTGCTTAATTAGTTCTACTGCCTGCATTACATCCCTCAGAGTGTGCGATCGCCCGCAAACCTTAAGTAATTCCTCTTCAAAGGTTTGTACCCCCAAACTAAAACGGTTGACTCCTGCATTGAGATATCCTAATAGCCGCCCACGATCAAAAGTACCAGGATCGATTTCCATTGAGATTTCTGCATCATTAGCAATTCCATATGTACGAGCGATCGCCTGAAGAATTTGTGCCAACTGGCTTGGAGGAATTAACGAGGGAGTACCTCCCCCAAAAAAGATGGTTTTCAGAGGTTCTGGTGATGATGAGAGTTCGATTTCGGAGATTAAAGCCTGAATATAATCTTCAATCATCGACGTAGTGCCTTGCCCTTTGTCCCCTACTACTGAAATTGGAAAGTCACAATAATAGCAACGACGACGACAAAAAGGAAGATGAATATATGCCGCAGTGGGAATTGCAGTAGAGGAATTAGCGAGAGAATTAATCTGAGAATTGATTGAAGATATATTTTTACTCATTACTAAATATTCCAACACTTTAAAAAATGTGTTGAGTATGATTTATAAGCTGAAAATTATGCTCTTAATTAGCAGAGAAAGCATTGTTGGACTGTCACTGTAGAGGACAACTTTGCCGACAAAACTAAATTGCAGCAATATTAAGAACTCCGAGCAATTTTTTACACTATCACCAAGAATTTACTACAGTAAAGAAGAAATATATTCCATATCATCTTATTCAACTAAAATCATGGTTGATGCCATCATAATTGTCATTTGTATTATTGCAGCGGTAAACATTGGGTTTGATGGGTTACAGTTGCTACCTGAAGATATCCTTGAAGGGGTATCTAATATCGAAGCACTTCGCTTTGTAATTGCAGGTTTCGCCACCATCATTGGTTTGGGAGTCGGAGTAGCAGTTCAGACTACCTATCGACGCCTCGAAAAGCAAATTCGCAGTACTAAGATCGAGATTATCATCACTAGAGCGATCGGGCTAGTTATGGGTTTGCTGGTAGCAAACTTGATGTTAGCACCAGTTTTTCTGCTGCCGATTCCTCAGGAATTGAGCTTTTTTAAACCTACCTTTGCCGTTTTGGGTAGCGTCATGTTTTCCTATCTTGGTATTGGTTTGGCAGATACCCACGGGCGAACTTTTCTGCGCTTAATTAATCCCAATAGTATTGAATCAATGCTAGTAGCAGAAGGCACCCTAGAAGCGATGCCAACCAAGATTCTGGATACTAGCTGTATTATCGATGGCAGGGTAGAAGAGTTACTTAAAACTGGCTTTTTGGAAGGTCAAGTATTGATCCCGCAGTTTGTGCTTCAGGAGTTACAGAACTTAGCTGATGCTAGCAATTCCCAGAAGCGGATTCGTGGCAGAAGGGGCTTAGATATTCTGAATCAAATGCAGGAAGAATATCCCGATCGCATTGTAATCAATAAGGCAGACTATGAAGATATTGAAACTGTCGATGCCAAGCTAGTGCGTTTGGCTCAGGAAATCAGCGGGACTCTGCTCACTAATGACTATAATCTTAGTAAAGTAGCTAACCTGCAAAAAGTTCAAATTTTAAATATCAATGATTTAGCCCGTTCTCTCCGTCCCATTTACCTACCTGGAGATAACTTAGAGCTAAAAATCCTCAAACAGGGTAAAGAACCCCAACAGGGCATTGGCTATTTAGAGGACGGCACAATGGTGGTAGTAGAAGAAGGAAGCGACAGCGTGGGCGGAGAAATCCAAGTTGTAGTCACTTCCTCTTTGCAAACCTCGGCAGGAAGAATGATCTTTGCTAAACCACAGTCAGAAACAGAATCAGAAAGCTATTCCAAAGCAGTAGGCTAATAGGGTTTAAAACAGCACAATTAGCTTTAGTTTAACTAACTCAGTTCGACTCGAATTGAGGTTTAGTTATTTTGGCGTAATTTTAACGCGATCACTCTTCTAACTTTAAGTTTTTGTATAGTGATCGCTACAAGTAAACACAGTTAAAGAGAACTATTTATCGCCCGACAAATTTTGTTCTGCACAATGCTTAACTGTTCTGAAGTTACTGAAACCGCACGTTCGGGGTTTAATTCATTACCTGAATTGACTGGTACAAGATGAATATGTACATGAGGAACACTAAACCCTTCAACGGCAATACCCACGCGCTCACACTCCATAGCTTGCTGAATCATTGGAGCGAGGCATTTTACAACTTCCCACATAGAATTATAAAGATCATCTGGTAAATCAAATAAGTAGAGCGGGCTTGAAAAACTCATTTATGTGAAGTTAAATAAAACAAGATACTTGATCATGATGAGGTCTTAAAGGTGGGAGCACGCTTACGGGTCTTTCTAAATGCCGAAGAAAATCGCACTTTATTCGAGCTTCGG
>JBCDEP010000257.1:0-4775 GCA_039179675.1 Cyanobacteria bacterium P01_G01_bin.67 | reverse complement strand
TGGGGACAACACTCGAACAGATTGAGCAAAAGTTGTTTCAGTTCTTAGATTCTAATCAGTTTCTCTCGGCTCGACAAGTTCAAAAGACACTCAATTTCATTTTCTCACTTGTTGCTTAATCTTTTAGTGGGAAGGGAGTATACGATAATAATGTTGTCAATTCTAGTTCATGGCGTTAGTGCATCGCCCCTAATGAACTGGTATGAGCAAGGCAAAAAAAGCGATATTCAAACAACTAGTTCAGCAAATCAATATATCTTCTAAAAGCTAAGAGCTATATGCCTTAAACAAAGGCGTTTCGCCGCATGTATTAGTTGCACGGCTAAACCGCATAAACGGCTAACTATGCGCCTTACTTTCGGTCTTGTAGTGGTATCCTCTGAGACGAACAAATATGCTTTCAACAAAGCTAATCTAGATAAATCGTAAATTGTCAAAATTGAACTGGTTGATTACGATTACACTTCAGGCAACAGAATGACTTTTAATTCTTCAGACAGAAGCTGCTTAAATTTGCTTAGGCTAGCAAAAAACAATATTTTGGAAAAATTATGACTCGTTCCGCCTGTTTAATTTTTAATCCCGTCTCTGGACAAGGTGATTCAGAACGGGATCTGACCACCATTAAAAGTATTTTAGAACCTAAATATAATCTTGATATTCAATTTACAACTAAAGAGATTGGCGGCGGAGAATTAGCTCGCCAGGCAATTACTAATCAGGTAGAAATGATTATTGCATCTGGTGGAGATGGTACTCTTTCAGCAGTGGCAGAAGCGCTTATTAATACTGACATTCCTTTAGGTGCGATCGCTAGAGGAACTGCTAATGCTTTTGCTAATGCCTTGGGTATTCCTGACACCATAGAAGCCGCCTGTAGCGTAATTGTTGACGGTGCAACAAAAAAGGTAGATGCGGCAATGTGTAATGATCAGCCAATGATTTTGCTCGCAGGAATCGGTTTTGAGGCAGAAACTGTAGAAGATGCTGATCGCGAAGCGAAAGATCGTTTGGGAATGCTAGCTTATGTCTTATCTGGATTAAAACAGTTAAAGAATTTTAAGCAGTTTGAAACCACAATTGAAATCAAAGATAAAGTAATCAAAGTAGAAGCTAACGCCGTTACCATTGCAAATGCGGCTCCTCCTACTTCGATCTTAGCTCATGGCACAGCAGGAGTAGTTTATGATGATGGACTCCTTGATGTTACTATTATTGCCGCCCAAACCAGAGCAGGTGCGATCGCCATTTCCTATCATCTTCTGCAAAGCGCTGGTAATGAGGAAGCAGCGGAAAGAGATGATATTGGTTATCTCCGTACTGACTGGATTAAAGTTACGACCGATCCTCCCCAAAAAGTGGTCTTAGACGGTGAAATTATTGGCTCAACTCCCATCGAAGTTAAATGTATTCCTGGTGGGTTAACAGTGTTTACTCCTAGAGAAGAAATCTTCCAGGCTGAAGAAAAACTCGGTCATCTGCCAGGAATAGAAATTAATACTAAGTGATTGAATATTAGTTAAAAGATTCGGTTATCTAGAAAAGTTGGTTCGGGAAGTAAATACTACTTATCAGGCTAAAAACCACACTTACTTAGACAATTTAAACTTCATTATGATGATATCAAAGAAAAAAATAAAACCTCTGAAAATCATCTATAACTAAATATCATGACAATTATTCGTTATACACCCTGGTTAGAAATTGATACCTTAGAACGCCAATTAAATCATATGTTTAATGAAGTTTTAGCTCCCAATAGTTTAGCAAAATCTAATAACTATTCTACGTATCCTGCTGCCGAACTTATTGAGACCAAGGAAGCTCTACTTCTTAAGTTAGAGGTGCCTGGAATGCAGCCCAGCGAGATTGAGATTGAGGCAACAGCTAAAAGTATTTCCCTTAAGGGCAATCGCCAGTCTGAAATAGAAGACTATGAGTCTAAAACAACCCTCTCAGAGTTCCGCTATGGCAGTTTTCAACGAGAAATTTCCCTGCCCAGACGTATTAAAAATACTGAAATTAACGGGGAGTTCAAAGATGGCATTCTGCACCTAACTTTACCCAAGGCAGATGAGGAAATTAATAAAGTAATTAAAGTTAATTTACCAGAGTAGTTAGGTATTTAAAGCTTAATTGGCTAACTAGAGAAAATCTGCTAATTTAAGTAGTTAATATGTCAGTCATGGATAAAAATGGCTGATTTTTTTTAGATCTATTTGTATCTAAGTTAAACAATTAATCAGTTCTATTTACTTTGATAGATCATTAATATCTGCTTTTAGATAGAAGAATTGAATTTGGATAATTGATATTCTGATTACAACAAATGAAATCAAGGGCGGAGGGTTAATTCAACGTCCAGTAAGAAAAAATAAATTATTACAAATCGTAGGAGAAATATATGGGTATTTTAGCTTGGTTAGCTTTAGGATTAATTGCAGGTGCATTAGCAAAATTAATTTATCCTGGTCATCAAGGTGGCGGTATTTTTGCCACTATTGGATTAGGTATCTTGGGCGCGTTAGTGGGAGGATATGTCGGACAGGCTTTGTTAGGTAGTTCGGGAGCAGCGGCAGCCTCGGCGGGAGCATTAACCATTCCCAGCGTCATCTTTGCAGTACTGGGAGCGATGCTACTGATCTTTATTTGGGGCTTGTTAACTCGTAGTGCGGCATAGATTCTGTTACTAGTAATTTACAACTATCTGTTAATTCTTAGAAAGAAAGCAAGAGATGTTGTCAATAGCATCTCTTTTTTAATGGCGATTAGTTATATTTAAGTTTTTGGTTGCTTTATGCGAAATACCTTAACTTTTGCTGTAAATTTTCTTATTTTTTACGATCAGCTATCAGCTATAGCAATTCTTATATTAGTGGGGTACAAAGTTGATCGTTTTGAGGCAGGGGGCAGTAGTGAGATGTACCTCATGGATTTGAGCGCGAGATGTGCCGAGGTTTCCTCTGCTTACAGAATCGCGTTGTTGAGAAATGCTATATAGATTCTGAGTTTTTACTGTTTTATCAATTAATTTCTACATAGCATTTTTTTACAAATTCTATATTAAGTACGAGGGCAAAACAATTTGTCAAACCTAAAGCCTCAGTCTAACTATGCAATCGTAGACACATTCCCTATTTTCTGCCAAAATCCTTTTATATTTAAATTACATCGATTCACTTATTTACTTAAGAATCCTTTCTTTTTAGATCTTTTCGTAGATTTGGATTTGCTTTTTTGAACTTGGGCAACTGCGGCTTCAAAAAGATTATTGAGATGTATGGGGACATTCGCGATCGCAGGTAATTCGGGAATGGCTGATTTACTGTATTTTAGTAATAGCTGATCTAGATCTCGCTCCAACTCAAAATCAGTTTGATTGAGATATTCTTGTAAGATTATTTCTAGTTTCAAGGGGTATTTTTGTTTTAGCTGTTGCCAAACGTAATAATTTGCTTCAGGCTGTTCGAGATATTTTCTTAAATATTTTACCAGCGCAGCTGAATCAGTTTCGCTGAGGTTTTCACTCTCTAACAAATCGCTAAATTGAGTAAAGTCAGGCAAAAACACCTGACCCCATTGAGAATGAGAAAATACAGTTACCTTTTCTGCTTGTCTAATCTCAGGTGGTAATTCTACCTTGGGAGTTACCATCGATAGCTTATCCCTATTGACAATGATTTGATCAATAGCTTTAGAATCTACTCCCAAATCAGCAGCGGTTTCACTAAAATCAGCTTCATTAGTTCCTGATGCTGACAGCATTTCTGCTAATGATTGATCCGTATCTATTCCTGCCTCGGCTAATTTTTTCTGACTGATTCTTTGTTGAAGTTCGCTTATTTTTTGATTTAGTTTATATCCTGCTAAAGTTAGGCGATCGCTCCCTAGATAATTGACAAATTCTTGATGATATACCGCTACCGAATCCCAGGCTTGGTTTAATAATTCTGGGGCATCAGCATAGAGAAAATTAGGATAATTGTCGCGAAACTCCCCAATGGCAACAGCCAACTTAGGTTGACTGAGTTTGCCTTTAATAATGCGATCGCTAAAAAAGCACCATTCAGTACTAGTTACAGGAGCAAGAATAGTTACAATAATTTCCCCAGGTTGTAGTCTAGTTCTCTCTTTGGCTGATATTTGTGAATGAGCATAAACTTGATATGTTTTGGCAGTTAGCCAGTTCATCAAAATGTAATGGTTATCTGCTTTAGCTTTAATTTCAAACAAACCAATAAAATTATGCTTGAATTTCTCAATTATTGCTCTATTTTTAGGGCTTAAATCGATAGCTGAAGCTAAAAATATTTCTACAGGGTTTTGTTCTTTTACTCTTCCTTCAGTAAGAAAAAGGTCTATTGTGAGATTTTGCTGTTTGATCCCATAGCTGTTTTTCTTTCCTTTCTCCGCAGCGTAACTTTCCAACGCTAGTGCCAAATCTCCTTCAGCATCATAAACAAAATCGACTAGCTTTTGTTTTAGCTCTAATGATGTTGCCACAATCTCTTTCATAGCTAATCCTTAAAATTGTAAACCCCCATCCTAGCCAAGAAAATTAAATTTCCCATCTAGTGAAAGATAGAGGTCAACTATAATAATTATTAACTTTTACTTCTATCGCTTAAATAAGTGGCTTAGACTAAAAGCAGTATTAAACACTTAGTCGCGGCTCAAACTATCTTTTCCTCAATCAATTTACTAAAGAGCAAATTAAAGCTTGAATCAGAATGAGTATAGTCTACGATCCAATTCAAGGTTAGTGCCAATTATCC
>JBCDEP010000207.1:0-9601 GCA_039179675.1 Cyanobacteria bacterium P01_G01_bin.67 | reverse complement strand
TTAACATTGATTAGGCTCCTAATTTGAATAAAAAAATTTAGCATCAACTAACCCCTGTACAGAGTGATCGCCGTCACCGACAATTTCAATTTAAACTATCTATCTACATCTATTAAAGCTCGATGAAGATTAAGCATCAATAGTTAGATTCAATTAATAGATGTCAACTAATGGTAAAAAATATGCCATCATCATGATTAATTATAAATACTTTTGTGAAACTCAAGTGATTAAGAATATTAGCACTATTAATTATTATTAAAAGTATTTATTTTATTTACTTATTTTGTTGAAGAGCGATCGCACTCAATAGTCAATTTCCATACACTTGGATTCACTGATGTCTATAATTTATCTTGATGATAATTTAATTTAGATATGAACTGGCTCGCTCATTTATTATTAGCTGAACCCAATCCTGAAGCTCGTTTGGGAAATTTACTAGGAGATTTAGTCAAGGGAGAAACCAGAAAAACTTTAAGTCCTAGATTACAAAGAGGTTTACAATGCCATCAGGCGATTGATAGTTTTACTGATCGCCATTTAATCGTCAAACGCAGCAAGAGTCGAATTGATTACCACTATCGTCGCTTTTCTGGCATCTTAATTGATGTCTTTTATGACTATATTTTGGCCAATAATTGGCGAGACTATTCAGATATATCCCTAACAAAATTCACTACTACCTTGTATGCTTCTTGGTCGGATATCCTGGGAACTCTTCCCTTATACTCCCAAAGGGTTATTTATCATATGATGGCTGAAGATTGGTTGCTTTCATATCAAACTCTGGCAGGGATTGAAAACACCTTAGCCAGGATATCTTATCGCTTGAATCGCCGACGCCAACGCAACTATGATTTAACTTCTGCCATCCCAGAGTTATCAGCTAACTATTTTGATTTAGAACAAGACTTTCAGGATTTCTTTCCCCAACTAAAGCAACACGTTGACCGCTGGCATGTAGTCAATTAATTAGCTGTTTATTGCTCAATCTCCAATCCCAAAATGACTACCGACACAACTATAATTCTCAAACTTATTGGTTTGGTTAAGCTATTTCTCAACTTAAATTCATCTTTACTGGATGTAATAGGAGGTGATTAACAGAATTCAATTTAGCAATTTTATTAGGACTAATTTCTAGGAGATTAATTATGAATAAGTTGTTGGTGTTAGGGGTTGTCAGTATGGTGGCGATCACAGGTTGTTCTAATTTAGCTAACTCAACTCAAAGTACAGCTCAAGACACAATTAAAGCATCGACAAATACGGTAGATGTTTCAGAGACAAAAGTCGCAGTTAATCAAGCTTTCGATTATCAGGATTTTGGAGATGTTCTGCAAACTTACGTCAACGATCAGGGATTGGTTGACTATGCAGGGTTACAGGTGAATAGAGAACAGCTTGATCGATTTAATCAATCTTTAGGAGACGTAACTGCTGAGACTTATGCCAGCTGGAGTGAAGCAGAGCAAATTGCCTTTTTGACCAATGCTTATAATGCCTTTACCCTCCAGTCAATTATCGATCAGAACCCGCTCAAAGATAGTATTCGCGACATTTCAGGGGTTTGGAATAGACGTAAATTTACCTTGGCAGGAGAACAAAAAACCTTAAATAATATCGAACATGATATCCTCCGCAAAGAATTTAATGAACCGAGGATTCATGTGGCTCTTGTCTGTGCTGCAATAAGTTGTCCTCCCCTCCGCAACGAACCTTATTTACCAGAAACCTTAGATGCTCAGCTAGACGACCAGACGATCAAGTTTGCTGCTAGTCCTCATGGTTTTAGCTTGGATGCTCAAGATAAAAGAGTTTATATTTCTTCAATCTTTAAGTGGTATGGTCAAGACTTTGAGCCTAGCTACGGCACTAAAACCAAATTTAAAGGTAACGATAAACAAAGAGCTGTCTTAAACTATCTTAGCCCTGTGTTAAAGTCAGAAACTCAAACGTTTCTTAACCAAGAAGACTATAAGGTAAAATATTTAGATTATGACTGGTCGCTAAATAAACAGTAAAAATATCGCTAATTTGGAGAATGGCTCAAAAACAAGGCTGTTTAAAGTGTCTTGATATGAATAGCTAGCTGCACTTTTGATAAAGCTATTTACATCTAAATTGATTACTTACTCCCAAACAAAACATCATTGATAAACGCGAAATGCCTAACTACTTGAAAGTTTAATCATGCCATCAAAGCAGTAACCTACAATCAATCTTTGAGTCATATTTTCTGGGAAATGTGACCATTTTGGTGCTAAGAATTAAATAAAAAATGCATATTTATTCAGAAGTGATCGCTTGAGATCTAGCATCTTTTGGCAGTCTGCTGGATAAATTTACGCTGTCATTTAGCTGCCCAGTTTCTTAATATTATCTTCTAAAGAACCCAGGCTTTTTTTGTAACTATAGATCAATTTTGGGAGCATAGATACCTCAAGATTGCTACCATAACACACCGATAATCAAACCCTATGTTAACGAGAAATTTACATACCTTTTGTTAAGCTGGCTCTACTTGGATAGGTATAACAGCTCTAACTAATAATGCAAACTATTAAGCCAGCATCTGGAACCAGAGGAAGAGTCTATAGTACTCAGCAAAAATTGAGTCGTCAGCCAGCTATCCATACCACCACTGTACTGCTGTTATCAGTTCTAGGGTTTTTTGGAGCGATCGCCATTTCTTGGCTGTTAGGCAATAGTCACGTTACCGAATTATTTGTCAAACTTCATCTGGTACAATCCAACCCTCCTCAATGGTTATTGCCACCGCAGTTGGATAATAATACTTACTTGTTGGTACCGACGGCAGTTTTATTTGTGGCGGCGTTGGTAATGATGAAATTGTCTCCTGAGCCTCAAGTCTGGTCAAGACGGATTGTCGGCACGGTGTTATTAACTTTATTTGTACGCTATTTTCTTTGGAGATCGCTGTCTACACTCAATTTAGCGAATCCTGCGGAGGGAATTTTTAGTATTTCCTTGCTGGCGATGGAATTATTAGCGATGATTGGTACTGCTTGTCAAATGTTGCTCTTGTTTAGGATTAAAAACCGTGTGAATGAAGCAGATAAGTATAGTGTTGCTGTGCAGGAGAATTGTTATAAGCCCACCGTTGACATTTTGATCCCGACCTACAATGAGCCTGATTTCATTGTGAAGAGAACCATCATGGGATGTCAGGCAATCAACTATGAGAGGAAGCGTGTTTACGTCCTTGACGATACAAGAAGACAAAGTATTAGACAACTCGCAGAAGAATTAGGCTGTCACTACATTACTCGACCCGATAATTCTCATGCCAAAGCGGGAAATTTGAATAATGCCCTGAGACAGACTCATGGAGAATTAGTAGTAGTGTTTGATGCTGATTTTGTCCCTACCACTAATTTTTTAGAGCGCACTGTGGGGTTTTTCCAGAAAGACAAAATTGCCCTGGTTCAGACTCCACAAAGCTTTTATAATCCAGACCCAATTGCCCGTAATCTCGGTTTGGAGAGAGTATTAACTTCGGAAGAAGAAGTATTTTATCGTTATTTGCAACCGATTAAAGATGGTGCAGGGAGCGTTGTTTGTGCAGGAACCTCATTTGTGGCTAGACGTTCAGCCTTGCAAGAGATTGGCTACTTTGCCACTGATTCCGTCAGTGAGGATTATTTTACAGGTATTCGTCTATCTGCCCAGGGTTATGAGCTAGTGTATGTTGATGAAAAACTGAGTGCAGGGTTAGCAGCCGAAAGTATTGGAGCTCATATCGACCAGAGATTGCGCTGGGTGAGGGGAACTCTGCAAGCCTTATTTATTCATTCTAATCCTTTAACCATCTCAGGTCTGAACTGGTGGCAGAGATTAGCACACTTTGAAGGTATTTTACATTGGTTTACTTGCTTTCCTCGGGTCTTTTTTCTACTGGTGCCGATTATTTGTATTTTTGGGGGTTTGAATCCTGTAGTAAGTACAATGCCTGAGATCATATATATCTTTCTTCCCTACTACGTTCTAGTATTAACTATTTTTGCTTGGCTTAACAAGCGATCGCGATCAATTTTGTTGACTGACGTGTATTCACTGATCCAGGCGATACCAGTCTCAATCACAGTAATTAAAGTTTTGCTAAGCCCGTTTAGTAAGGGATTTAAAGTGACCCCCAAAGGTCTATCCCGCAACAAATTTAACTACAATTGGTCATTAGCTTTGCCGATGACAGTCTTGTGTATTGCTACTTTTGTTACTTTTGGCATTAGCCTTGTAAACATCGGGGAGACAGGCTTAACTTTAGGCTTGTACTGGAGTGCTTATAATTTCGTTACGGTTAGTGTAGCGATGATGACTTTACTAGATTTACCCAAGCCTAGTTTTTATGAATGGTATGACCTTAAAAAAGGAATTAATCTCTACGGCGATGACCATGTCTATCAGGGCATAACGCAAAAGATATCGGAAGAAGGGATTGAAATCATGTTAGACCAGCCAGTTTGTCTAGCAACAGAAGTAATGGTAGAACTGATACCCGAGGTCTTGATCTTGTCGGGCAAGGTTACTCGGAGTCATGTTAATGAGAGCCAACTCAGGGCAACTATCAAATTTCAAGATATAACTACTGAGCAACATCGAGAACTAGTTGAGATGTTGTATTGTTGTCCTGGTAAATGGCAAAGACGAAAAACACCTAATGAACTTCGATCAGCATTTATTTTGTTTAAGCTACTACTCAGACCATTGATGTTTTTAAACACAAAAAAACTCAAGCAGCTGAAGGTGGAATACTAGGTTAAGGGAAATAGTTTGTATGGTTACAAAGTCAATCAGGGTCTGGTATTAATCCGACTATCAGGGCGTATAAGATAAGTTTATTCCGAAAAAACTAGTGATCGTAAGATAATTTAAGCTCAAGCCAATAATGATGAAAATAACTTGAGTTATTGGCTTTTTTGCTGTTTGTACAAAGCTTTAAACTTTCGTTGCTGTACTTTGTGGTCTACAATTGGCTCTGGATAGTTTGTACCAGCTCTTTCCAAAGGGGGAATCTTACCAGTAACTAAATATTCTGTATCCAGTGAACTAATTTCCGATACCCACTGACGAATGTATTCTCCATCTTGATCAAACTTAGCCGCTTGAGAAGCAGGATTAAAAATCCGTAGGGGTTTCGGGTCCATGCCGCTCGAAGCACTCCATTGCCACCCCCCATTGTTAGCCGACAAGTCGCCGTCAACTAGCTGTTGCATAAAGTATTTTTCTCCCCAACGCCAGTCGATAATCAGATCCTTAGTTAAAAAGCTTGCCACGATCATCCGACAACGGTTATGCATCCAGCCAGTCTGATTTAACTGTCGCATTGCGGCATCAACGATGGGATAGCCTGTTTTACCTGAACACCAGGCTTGAAACTTAGCCTCATTATTTTCCCAAGGAAAGTCTTTAAATTCGACTCGATAAGCCCCTTGCTCTAGTTCGGGAAAGAAAAACATACAGTGTTGGTAGAATTCCCGCCAAGCCAACTCTTTTTGCCAAGTTAAGACTCCATTCTTAGCTTCCTCGCTACGGCAATTGTGGGCTACGGCTACGGTCGCTTGCCACACAGTACGAATCCCGATCGCGCCAAACTTAAGTGCCGCACTCAGCTGAGATGTGCCATCAATATCGGGAAAATTGCGCTCTTCATCGTAACAATAGATAGTGCGATCGCAGAATGCTTCTAACTTTTCTTGGGCAGCGCTTGCTCCAGGTTCTAAAACTAGCGGGGCAGACCACTCATAACCCAGATCTTTCGCTGAAGGTAAAGCGATCGCAGCGGTGACAGTTTTTAGTTGCACCCCAGATAAGCCCGATAGCTGCTTGATTTTCTCGGCTACAATAGGCTTTTGCTTGCTATACCAGCTGCGCCAAAAAGGAGTATAAACCTTGTATGGAGAATCAGACGACTTGGTTACAACCTCTCCTGGGGCATGGAGTAACTGATCCCAAAAATTCTTACTGTCGATCCCTTGTTCTTTAAGAGCTAATGTTACTTGGCGATCGCGCTCTTGAGCATAAGGCTCCACATCCAGATTCCAGAAAACTGCTTTAGTATCAAGTGCTGCTGCCAACTGAGGAATTGCCTGTTGTGGTTTACCCTGAATAATCAATAGCTGACTACCCAACTGCTGATACTTTTTCTGTAACTCTTGTAGACAGCCAATCATGTAGGTAACTCTCGCTGGTGCCACATTATCACCGTCCAGAATACCAGGATCTAAACAAAATAAACCAACTACCTGAGAAGTTTGTTCGGTTGCGGCGGCTAATCCCAAGTTGTCGTCAATGCGTAAATCACGACGATGCCAAAATAAAATTAAATCGGACATGAGTTAAGAAATGCTTGAACGTTGTTTATCTTAGCGTCTTTTAGTTCATCTGAACTTATTTTGCCAAATTTGAGCAGCAAATGAGTTCAAAATTAAGAGTTATCAATGCTACCTATAGAAAGATCTGGTCAGATCTAGCCCCCGCAAAACTGTAAGATTTACTTAATACATGCAGTTTGATAAATACAAGGATAGACTTATGACCGTTGCCACTAACGTTCCCGCTTTTTGTGAGGGAATTCAGCATTTCAAAGAGCAATTGCCTGGATTTGAGCAATATGGACAGTCAACAGCGATCGCCGCAGGACAAACTGCGATCGCCTCCCCTACAGATCAAGCTGCTGTCTATCAAACCATGTTAGCGGCAGATGCTTTACGCTATTTAACCCTCCAAATAACTGCTAGTAAGCAGTCTGGACATCCTGGTGGATTTGCCAGTATTGCCGATACCATTGCGTCTTTAGTGATGTTGGGTCATAAAAATATTATTACCGAAGTGGGTCATCATGCCCCAGGCTTCTATAGCAATGTCTTTCTCGATACATCTTTGGAAGCGATGGGAATTAATACTGTGCAGGACATGCGCGATCGCTTTCGGGAAATGCATGGTCTTTTGGGGCATCTTTCAGGACAAATTCCAGGCTTACTTAACCCCGCGGGACCTTTAGGTCAGGGGCAGCACTTTGCGATGGCAGGGGCAAAGCTTCATCCAGGGGTTTTGTTTCCCGTAACCATTGGTGATGGTGGTTTGGGTGAACCCTACATCATGAGTAGTTTTGGACATTTCAATACCTCATTTCCCCAGGTAACCAACTTTTTACCCATCTTAGTCTGGAATGGCTATTCCCAGGAACATCACAGCATGGTTTCCACTAAAACTAATGAGGAGATGATCGCTTATTGGATAGGAAACGGTTTTGCTGAAGTAATTCTAGTTAACGCTAAAGAATACGACGACAGCAACCAGCCTGGAGACTATGTAGATAGTACTAAGTTCTCTTTTGAGGGCAGAATGGCGTTTACCCAAGCAGTATTATCCGCAACAGACAAGGCTGCTAAATCCGCACTGGGAGGTAAGTTAACAGTTTTAATTGTCAAACAACTCAAAGGTGCAGGAGTACACAAACGAGGTTCTAAGTCTCACAACCTCTACCCAGGTGATAGTGTAGACAAAGACTATATCGTAGCGGCATTAAAAGAGAGGGCGTTAACTCCTGAAGCTTGGCAACTAGTTCGTAACAACTATCTTCGTGCCAATGGTGGCGCCGCTGTCAATACCGCAGTTACCGAACAAGAATATCCTCTTTCTGACTTAGGTACTATTCCTCTAGAAGAATATGCTGTTGGCGGTGATAAGAAAGTTGCCACCACTGCGATGGGTGCGATCGCAGCCTATGTGGGACAACAAGACAAAAACTTTATTGTGGCAAACGCCGATGGTAATGCAGCATCAGGGATCAATAATATCAACACTGCTTTAAAAATTATTCACCCCACCACTGACGAAACTTATTTCCAACAACCTAACGGGCAAGTATACGAACCCTTGAGCGAAGATGCGTGTGCGGGACTAGCAGCAGCCCAAGCTTTATTCGGTGCGAGAACTCTCTGGTGTTCCTATGAATCTTTTGCTATCAATGGTTTACCCATTTGGCAGACTGTAACCCAAGCAATGGCAGAATTACGTCGCCCTACTCCCTCTACTATTACATTATTCACCGCAGGAGCATTAGAACAAGGGCGTAACGGTTGGACACACCAACGCCCCGAAGTAGAAAACTACTTTGCAGGGATGATGCGTAACGGTAATGTCTTCCCTCTCTTCCCTTGCGATGCCAACAGTATCCAAGCTTGTTATGAGTGGGCATTGGATACAAAGAATAAAGGTATTACAATCACAGCTAGTAAATCTCCTTTGGAAATTCGTACTACCCTCGAACAAACTAGATCAGGATTAGCCAAGGGTGCAATCATTTTAAGAGAAACTCCTGGCGATAAAACTGCAATCTTTGCGATCATTGGCGACATGACTTTAATACCCGTCTTCGCAGCAGCAGAACAGTTAAAATCTCAGGGTATTGGTTCTAAAATCGTCTCGGTCATCAACCCCCGTCGTCTCTATCGTCCTAGTGACGTGGCATGGGATACCATCACTCAAGCCAAAGATGGGGACTTCCTGTCTGATGCAGAATTTTCGGCAATGTTTGACGGCGACGCTTTAATCGGTGTTACAGGCGGTTCCAGTGCCATGTTGGAACCTGTGATGTTGCGAAGCGCTAGCCCAAGAGATATATTTGCTTGGAAGCGCGGCGAAACTGGTAATAGTGCAGGTCAAATTATGGAATTTAACGGTATTACTGCGGATAATTTTGTTAAACGCGCTAAAGAATTAATCGGTTAATTTTTTACTTAAGTAAGGTGGGCAATACAAAGCTATTACCCCAGTGCAATGCTCACTTTACCATTACTCAGTTTCCAAGGTCGGAAAAAAGCATACTAAATCTATATTTTCTAGTTCTTTCGGAATTTCTGATTCCGAGTCTATCTGCATAACCTTTTCTTCCATACGCTCAAATGCACCCATCACATTACTAGTATCAATTTCACTCATACTAGTTTGTAATATCCTTTGAGCTTTTGAAGAGTATTGCCTAACCTCAAGCAATTTAAGCTCACCAACTCTCATCTCTAAAGCAGTTAGCTTTTGTCGCAAATTATTAGTTATGTCTGTGTTTCGATCCGACTTTATCTGAATTTCTAATTTTGCTACCTCTTGTTCAAAATATTTTTTACGTAATAATGCTTCTTTTGCTAAATAATCATTATTTACATACACAGCCAACCAAGCCCTTTCTTGCCATCGTGTAGCTTCTGATACACTGTAATTATATTTCTCTTGAGTACATTTTCTAGATAAAGATGCTTGAGCAATTGATCGGCGAAGCCTCACTATAGTTGCTTCCAGTTCTTTTATATTTTGACTTATTGTTTTTTCATGGTTATTTGAACTATAATTTACTTCTACTTGAATAGCTCTTTTTATGCGTTTGAAAGTTCCCATTATAATTTAAAGATATATTCCTTATTATTTCCAATTTATTAAACTAGCTTTAGACTTGGTGTGATTTGATATTGCTTCAAGCGAACGCATTTTTATAAAAAATATTCTAAAATCAAAATATATTTCTACAACCTAAAAAGTTAATAATTATTGGAGCATTTATTGAATGAGATGAAGAAGC
>JBCDEP010000037.1:0-44801 GCA_039179675.1 Cyanobacteria bacterium P01_G01_bin.67 | reverse complement strand
GTTGGAATACGCAACACATTAGACTAATTTATAGTAATAATATGATTTTAAAACTTATAAAAGGCTTTTTTTATGTTTTTTAAGCTGAGCATTGGGAAGGTAGCTGTTCGACATTTATCAGCAAAGTATCACCACAATCTGAGTTGGATTTTCTTAATATTTGCTTCTCAGAATCTTCTACTAAAAAGATTAAAATCGCAATTGCTATTCGTAATTCAATTGCCAATTTAGGAACAATTGAACCTAAATATATTAGAGCAGAAGCTTGTTTTGAAGATTTAAATTTACTTCCATTTTGGTGTTTATGTGGAGATGCTGGTTTTAGTACAACCAAATTTGTTGAAGCTATTGAGTCTGAACTTGATATTCAGTTTACAGAAGAACAACTTAAAAATTCATCTGTGAGAGATCCAGACTTAAATGTAAATATAAAAATTTATGAATTCATTCAAGAGTTTTTCGCTTGGTATGATTCTATCTTTGTTGCACCACTCGAATAAAACAATAAATATACATGTAGTTGAATTAAAGCCAGACGAAATTGTTATTGATGAGAAATTGATTAAGCTCATCCCACCTTATTTATAGGTGGGATTACACGAGCAATAGTTGATTATTAATTGTTGACTGGGGAATTGTAACCTAACAGCGCACACACTAATTAAAAATTAAATCCCTCTATATTCGTCACCAGATCGCGCATCCATATTCCACGCTCACCTAAAAGGCGACTACAATTAACCATTAACAAAGCAATGGAGCAACTATTACTACTGACGTAATTCGGAGGTTAACTCCGAATGTTGATCAAGTCAACGCAGGAAGAAGGCTAAGTCCCGATTAACGTTGACCGTCCAAACCTACTCCCACTCGATTGTCCCAGGTGGTTTAGAGGTAATGTCGTAAACAACGCGATTAACCCCCTTGACTTCGTTGACAATGCGATTGGAAATTGTTTCTAACATCTCGTACGGAACTCTTGCCCAATCTGCGGTCATCCCGTCTTCACTAGTGATAAAACGAAGTACTATTGGATGAGCATAGGTACGTTTGTCACCCATTACGCCGACACTCCGAATCGGTAGCAGTACAGCAAATGCCTGCCAGTAGTCGTGATAGACTCCTTGCTTACTAATTTCATCACGGACAATAAAGTCGGCATCGCGCAGAATGTTTAGTCTTTCCGCTGTTACTTCTCCGACAATCCTGATGGCTAAACCAGGACCAGGAAAAGGATGGCGGCGGACTATTTCTTCTGGCAAACCGATCGCCCGAGCGACATTACGTACTTCATCTTTAAACAGCTTGCGGAGAGGTTCAACTAGTTTGAAACGCAGGTCTTTGGGTAAACCACCTACGTTGTGATGGCTTTTGATTTTGACAGCGACTCTCTCTCCTGTCTTAGGATCGACATTACTGTCTGCCGATTCAATCACATCGGGATACAGGGTGCCCTGAGCTAGATAATCAAAAGGACCTAGCTTTTTGGATTCCGATTCAAAAACTTTAATAAACTCATGTCCAATGCGACGTCGTTTTAATTCAGGATCGGTTACTCCTTCAACCTGCTTTAAAAAGCGATCGCGAGCCATCACATATTCCACAGGAATGTGAAATTTGTTTTTGAAGATTTCGACTAATCTTTCGGGTTCTCCCTTCCGCATAAATCCTTGGTCGATGAACATGCAGGTTAACTGATCGCCAATTGCCCGATGCAAAAGAAAAGCTAAGGTTGAGGAATCGACACCTCCAGAAAGAGCTAGTAAAACTCGCTTGTTACCGACTTTAGCTCTGATATCGCGAATCGATTCTTCTACAAACGCTTCCGTTGTCCAGGTAGGTTCGCATTCGCAAATATGATAGACAAAGTTGCGAATCAGGGCAATTCCTCCTTCAGAATGCACCACCTCTGGGTGAAACTGTACCCCAAATAATTTCTGAACTGGATTGGAAATTGCGGCACAGGAAGTATTTTTAGTATAGGCTAAGTTAGAAAAGCCTTCAGGAAGCTCGGTACAAGAGTCGCCATGACTCATCCACATAGTTGAACCGTGTTCGACATTCGTTAAGAGATCTGTGGGATCTTCAATAAACAGCTGAGCCTTGCCGTATTCTCCTAGCTTTACTTTCTCAACAGTGCCGCCTAGTTGCTTAACCATCAACTGCATGCCATAGCAAACCCCCAGCACGGGGATTCCTAAATTCCAAATCTCAGGGTCGCATTCAGGCGCCTGCTCGTCATAGACCGAATTGGGACCTCCTGAAAGGATAATCCCCTGAGGATTAATTTCTTTTAGCTTTTCGGCAGTTGTTCGGTAAGATAACACCTCTGAATAAACCTGGGTTTCTCGAATGCGACGAGCAATTAACTCGGAGTATTGGGAACCGAAGTCGATAATAATAATTTTTTGGCGGCTAGCGTTATCAACTAGAGACTTAGGAGCCAAAGTGTCGCTACTTGGGGAGATTGATTCTGTCTGGATAGTCACTATACTCTAGAAAAACGGGGTAAGTAAGGTCGGTAACGAAGTGTAAAGAAACTTGAGCTTTTGATACCAAAATTAGATTTGGCAAGTTACAATCCCTTTGGAAGGGTCTATATGAATGAAACAAGGTGCAAATATTCTTCATACCCTAACATAATTCAGATAGCAAAAGTAGCGCGTTTTCGCTTTTCCTAATTACGCTTCGCTCGCGGTCAAACAGTATCGAACCCACACGCAGTTTTTGCTCGGTATATTTGTAAACATAATTTGCAGATTTATCATCAATTGCCTGAGCAATTTCACCATAGACTAAATCAACCCAACTTGAGCAATCTGGTTGAGAAGAATCTAGTTCTCGCAACAATCTCAGGGCAGACTCAGTAGTAGAACAATGGAATATTTGCTCTAGATAATTTGCAGATAAACCCAGTTTAGCGCAGTAAGCCGTCATGATTTCAAGTCTGGCATCTGCCAGGTGATTATGAGTATGAAAAATCCCCCCTGCAAGCTTAATCAACTTGCCATGATAGCCAAACAATAAAATGGATTTAACTTCCGCGATCGCCGCAGTAACTAGCATCGCACCAAGCCAGTTAGCGGTCTTAATAATTCGCTGAGCATCGATTCCTGATTGCTGCGCTAAATCCCTACCGTTTTCGCCAATACAAAAGACCAAAGAATCAAACAAAGCAGCTTTGACTTTAATTTGCTCTTGATATGCTTCCAGCTGATTTGGTGCTGTCAAGGGATTTACGATCCCTGTCGTACCCAGTAAAGAAAGACCTTTGACTACGCCAAAAGCTTCGTTAGAGGTACGTTGGGCTAATCTTGCTCCTTCAGGCAAAATAATGGTGACGATCGCTCCTTGAGATTCAGGTAATAATGGTAGGAGATTGGCTCTGATTAATTCTTGAGCATAACTATAGATTGCAGCTTGGTCTTGGTGATGTTGTTGTCTACCAATGCCCTCTCCACCCTCGATCACAATCTGATGAATAAAGTTATTAACCAGATTGACCTTTGCCCAGATGGGAGTATTACGAGTTAGATCGAGGTGATCCCCAGGATCGCTACGGGTAATGGCGATCGCCGAATCAGCATCAATTTTGGCTAGCTGTTCGATCCTAATCTCAACTTGCCGAGCAGGTTTAAGTAAATTAACTGTCACCTGATTTAGAGAAGACTGTTGCTGAAGATGTCGCAGAGCAGCGATCGCACTGGCACAGGCGAAAACGGGCAGAGTATATCCAGTAGACATAAAAGATTATTCAGACTTAATCTCACATTCTACAACTCGGTTACGTCCAGTTGCTTTTGCTTGATAGAGTCCTCGATCCGCCGCGGCAATTAAAGCAGAAAAATTACTATTAGGTTGGGGAATACAGCAGGCTATCCCCAAAGAAAGAGTAACATAGAGATCAACAGAAGAATTGATATGAGGAAGCTTAAGAGATTGGATTTGGAGAAGTAGTTGCTGGGCTAAATATTTAGCTCCCGCTGCGGGGGTGTTGGGCAGCACGATCACAAATTCCTCTCCTCCATAGCGAGCCACTAAATCAGCAGGACGCTTCACTACCTTTTCAATTGCCTGTGCCACCTTTTGCAGACAGCGATCGCCTGCTTGATGACCGTAGGTATCGTTGTAAAGTTTAAAATGGTCGATATCACATAAGATTAACGACAAAGGATTTTGCTCTCTAGCTAATCTTGTCCATTCTGCGGCAATATATTGGTCAAATTTACGTCGATTGGCGATTTTGGTTAAGCCGTCAATCACCGATAATTTAGCCAGCTCTAGATTTGCTTTTTCTAATTCTTGATAAAGCTGTGCCTGCTTAATGGCGACAGATAATTCCATTGTTACCCGCTCTAAGAGCTTAATTTCCTCTGTCGTCCACTCTCTGACGGAGGAACATTGTTCTACAGAGATCAAACCCCAGAGTTTTTGCTCTGAGATGATGGGAATCAATAAGCTGGAACAGCTTGTGCTGGTGATATTAAATGAATTTACATTGTCCTGAATCACAATTTGACCAGCAGCTAACTGAGTCAGGCTAGTCTGAAAGAGAACTACAGGCAATTTTTGCGACTGATCAATCTCGCAACTAAAATAGTTTTTACTTAACCTAGACTCAAACAGTAATTTTAGCTGATTATTGGGCTCTACTCGGCTAATCTGAATTTTTTCCGCTTGTAGTACCTGATTGACTTCAGCCACAGTGGCTTGCAAAATTTGATCTAGATCGAGAGAAGCATGAATTTTTTGTGTAATCTGAGTCAGAAGGCGATCGCTAGCTGCTCGCCGAATTAACTGCTGCTCTGATTGTTTGATCGATGTGATGTCAAAACAGTAGCCGACTAAACCCTTAAAGTCTCCACCTAGGGTAAATTGGGGGACGGCAGTATTTGAGATCCAAAGATATTGATTAGTCAAATTTTCGAGACGATAGCTAATTGTAAATCCCTTAGTTTCAGTTAATGCTAGCTCAAACTCTTGTTGACATTTAGTTAAATCATCAGGATGAATTTGCATCATCCAATTACTATTTAATCTCTTTTCAATTTTTTGTCCTAGAATCCTATTCCAAGCCTGGTTAAAATAAGTGCTGTTGCCGTTGGCATCACACATCCAGATTAAGGTTGAGGTATTATCAATAATAGTTTGAAACAGGTTTTTCGTTGCTAGTAACTGAGAACCAAGCTCAATATTTTCATGGCTGACTAATTCAGTCTCTAATCTATTTTGATGACGTTTGAGTGCTAAGAAAATTGTTTTGGCTAATGAAGCGGCAGTTATTTCCGACCAAATTAAGCAATCATCTATTTCCTCAGTTAGCAACGCTAAATCCAACCCTACAACAGTAGAAACAAGGATCAGCGGCATATTTTGGGTATTAAGTTCCTGTAGCTTTCGTAATTTACTTTCGTCACCTTGCTCAAAAATATAGAAAATTAGATTTGGAGAACATTGGTCGAGCGCTGCTAGAATACCATCAAAATCTTGAACGGTAGTTAGTTTAAATCTCTGAGACTCAATCTCAGTTAAAAGACTTACAATCAGATTAATATTGACCTGATTATTACCGATCAAGAGAATTTCAACAGTGGAAGTAATAGCTTGCACAATTAAAAATTAATTTGTTATCTAAAATGAGCATAATCGATTAATAAGCTCCAAGATAACCTCGATTTTTGATAATTTACGTCTACAAAAAAGATCTTTGTCTTTTTTTAATAACTTAGATCAATCTGAATGTTATTGACGCAATCAGTGTATTTACGACAGTGTTTTCTCTAGTTTTGTATTACCAAAAAAGTCATAATTACTTGTTTATATGCTTTTTAAATCAAATCTAAGTTCGCTTTGTTCAAAAGCGTGATACCTACATTACTAAAATAGATAATTTTAAAATTATAATCTGTAGGCGAGTTCGTATTCATATGTGGTGTTGCTTATTCTACTTTCTCCATGGGAGCTACTTTAGGAATAATTTTAGTCACTCCCATGCTGAGAAATTTGACTGCCAAAGTCGCTTTTTTGCCACTCCCCAAAACATGGGTAATTTCACCTTCACCGAATTCGTGATGTAAAACGCGATCGCCAACACTCCAATCAATATTAATCGCTTGGGAGGTTTTCTCAGCACGTCGACGACGATGGCGGGTAGTAGCCAAATTGATATTGCTACTGATTAATTCTCCTGGCAGTTCTTGTAAGAATTGAGAAGACACCGCAGGCTCTCTCGTACCCCAGAGACGACGCTCCCTAGTATAGGTGAGGAAAAGCTGTTCCTGGGCGCGGGTCACCCCAACATAGCACAAACGACGTTCTTCTTCTATTTCTAAGGGATCGTTCAAGGTTCGATTATGGGGTAATAAACCCTGTTCCATCCCTACCAAATATACCACTGGGAATTCTAGCCCTTTGGCTGAATGCAGCGTCATCAGGGAAACTTTTTGTTGTTCTTCATCCAAACCATCCAAGTCTGAGGAGAGAGAAGCACTAGCCAGAAAAGCCTCTAGGCTAGTTTCTTCGTTATCTTCCTGAAACTGTTGTACCGCATTATACAGTTCATAAATATTGGCGATACGGTTGTCGGCTTCGTCTGTTCCCTGCTGCTGTAATTCCTTGACATAGCCTGACTGTTCAATAATGTGGTTTAGGACTTCTCCTGCGGTTAAACTTTCTAGCTGATTCTTGGTGGCTTGGATCATCTGGGCAAATTGATTAAGAGCTTTCGCAGCTCGTCCACCCATCGTATTAACCGAAGTTTCATCATTTACAATTTCCCAAAGTGGAATGCCCATTTGCTGAGAGGCATCCATCAAACGATTCATTGTGGTTTTGCCAATACCGCGACGGGGTGTATTAATAATGCGTAGCAGACTAACCGTATCTTCTGGGTTAACAATAATCCGTAAATAGGCGATCGCATCTTTGATTTCTTTACGGTCATAAAACTTCAAGCCGCCCACAATATTGTAAGGAATATTATTGTGTAGTAATAAATCCTCAAAGGGACGAGATTGAGCATTGGTACGATATAAAATCGCAAAGTCACCCCAGTCTATTTCGGGGTGATTTTCTTTGATTTGCTGCATTTGCTGCACCACAAAACGAGCCTCTTCCTGTTCTTCATCCGCTTTATAGAGATAAATTTGTTCTCCTACTCCCCGCGTCGGTTTGAGAACCTTATCAATACGTTGACTATTGTGAGCAATTAAGTGGTTGGCGGCTTGTATGATGTTTTCGCGAGAACGATAGTTTTCTTCCAGCTTGATCATGGTACGGGTATCTTCATCGGGCAGACCATCACCAAAGTCTTTTTGGAAATCTAGCAGGATCGTAAAGTCAGCCAAACGGAAAGAATAGATCGACTGATCAGCATCTCCCACCACAAAAAGCGATCGCCTATTCCAGTTCCACTCACTTTTGCGCGTCTCCCCATTAGTAGCTAATAAGCGAATTAAATCATATTGAATCCGATTAGTATCTTGGTATTCATCAACCAAAATGTGCTGAAATTGGGTGTGCCAATAGCCGAGAATCGATTCATTCTGCTGAAATAATTTAACAGGAATCCAAATCAGATCGTCAAAATCCAATGCATTATTGGCAGCAAGTCGAGATTGGTACTCATTATAAATTTCGGCAATTACTCGACCACGATAGCCAGGCTCTTGTTTAGCAAAATCATCGGGAGTCAAACCCTGATTTTTCGCATTACTGACGGTGTAGCGAATCTTGCGGGGATCGAACTTTTTATTATCTAAATTCAATTCTTTAGTCACGATGTTCTTAAACAGACTCTGAACATCCGACTCGTCAAAGATCGAGAAATTCCGTTTCCAGGTCCGTCCTCGCTCATCCTGGTACTTGTTAAGATCGAAACGCAGCAGCTTGGCAAAAAGACTATGAAAAGTGCCAATCCACAACTTCTTAGTAGTTCTCTTATATACCCTGGACTTTAAAGCCTTTTGTTCGTATTCAGGTAAAAACTCTAGTCTTTGACGATGTTGCTCTAACGCTAACTCCGTGGCAAAAATATACTCAATCCTCTCCCGCATCTCCCGTGCCGCCTTGTTAGTGAAGGTAACAGCCAAAATATGTTCGGGATCAGCCTGACGATTACGAATTAAATTAGCAATACGGTAAGTTAAAGCTCTAGTTTTACCCGATCCTGCCCCTGCAACCACCAACATGGGACCACAGTAATGTTCGACAGCAAGGCGTTGCGAAGGATTGAGATGGCTCAGAAAATCGGTAGTCATGCTGGGAAACAATGAGGGATAAAATAGTTAATTACTCGTTGTTTATGTTACCAATTTTCGCAGAAGGGTTACTACTAAGTATTCTGTAGGGCAAGGGACTTCTTTCTGGCACCATTTTTACTTCAGCCTATTGAAAAAATTCCCCTCATACAAGCAAGCTTCTATACTTTTCGCTGCGATCACCTCTCTTAGTTATCTCTTCCCAGATATATTCTAAGATAGCCGTGGACCATACTCCACACCCGAGAAGATATTATCTAGCTAGTTAATTACCCAAGTAATACTAATGAATGTTGAAGAATATCTCAGCCAAAATCAAGAATTAATCAGGCAAGAGTGTCAAGCTATTGAGGATAGTAACTTAAACGCCATTATTACTATTAAAGAAAATGGTTCCAGCTATATTCATCAGGTAAATTCAGTCGAAAAATTTATCCAGACAATCCCCAATAATAGATTCTTTAAAACAATGCGAGATGGAGTTAATAATGCAGTACTGAATAAGGTAATTCCTGTAGTCATTTTTGAACAACAAAGAGCAAAAATAATTAGTTTGCCAACTGATTTCCAACCTGGAGAATAGTCAAAAAAAATGGTCATGAAGTTAGATCGGGTCGTTCCTTTTGGGCGATCGCTTGATGAATATATTCAGATGTTCGCTCTCTCAGATCGAGACTTGCACCAGCAGATTTTGGGGGTAGGTGATGGTCCTGCTAGCTTTAACGCTGAGGGCACTAAACGAGGATACAAAATCACCTCCATCGATCCTATTTATCAATTTTCTGGGGCAGACATTAAACAAAGATTTAATGCGGTAGTGGATAACATCATCAACCAAGTCATTGCTACACCCAAGAATTGGGTTTGGAGTTATCATCAAAATCCCCAAGACTTAAAAGCGAGCAGAATTAAGGCTTTAGAAACTTTCTTAGCCGACTATCAACAGGGTAAGCAAGAAGATAGATATCTCACCCAGGAATTACCCCAGTTAGCTTTTAGCGATCACGCTTTCGACTTGGCTTTGTGTTCCCATTTTTTATTTTTATATTCGGCACAGCTCGATCTGGACTTTCATTTAGCGGCAATTCAAGAAATGTTGCGCGTCAGCCGAGAAGTTAGGATTTTTCCCCTGTTAACCTTAATGCAAGAAACCTCTCCTTATCTAGATACGGCGATCGCTAAATTCAGCGACCTCGGATGTTCAACCTCCATCGTCAAAGTACCTTACGAACTACAGCCAGGTGCTAATCAAATGTTAGTCATTAAGTAATGACGTTTGATTCGGTAATTGCATGGGAGTAGTCTGGTGGTGTTGGGTTTCGTTCCTCTACCCAACCTACAGATCGGGTGATCATGCTAAATCTTTAACAAAAGGTGACGGCGTTTTATATTTTATTTTGTCAAATTTATTCATTAAGACAATGAACCATCTCTTTAGTAGCAGGTATGGTGGGATATTGAGGCAAATCATCTGTAATTTTCCACCATTGAGCTTTAGAGTTGGTATAAATATGAAACTCTTGATAGCTATCTAATTCCCCTTCACACCCTGCAATAGGTAAACCCAGTAAGTTATCTCGCAGAGGATAGATTGTTGCCAAACTAGAACCGCAGTTTTTACAAAAGGTTTTAATAACATTAGGCGTAGATTGATACTGTCCCAAATACTCTTGCCCTTGAAGCAGTTTATAACCATCTTGCTTGAATACCATTCTGCTTCTAAAAGCTGCACCGTGCCACTTACGACATTTACTACAGTGACAGTGAACTAAATTTCCCGTAACACCATGATATTTATAGCGAATCTTGCCACACAAGCATTCTCCCGTTAAATAAGCCATATCATCAAAGGTTTTCGGTTAATTATCCTGCCATTTTTGACGCAAAAGCGAATACAGTTTGACATCTTTATATTGATTCCATTTTTTAACTCTTTGTCTCAAAAAGCCCTCTAGTTGAAAGCCATTTTTTAGTAATACTTTTCCCGAAGCTAAATTTCTAACCATATGATAAGCCTGTATTCTATTGAGAGACAAAGTTTTAAAGCCAAAGTCTAGCACTGGGGGATGTGCTTCACTCATATATCCTTTGCCCCAGGCTTCTAACGCCAGCCAGTAACTCAACTCAGCTACTCCATGTTCTAATTCCAGATCGTGAAGCTCAATAATGCCAATTAAGTTCGATCTGGTTTTAGGCTCGATCACAAAGGTAGCAGAACGACCTATTTTTTGTTCGGCGATTTTTTCCTGTATATATTTCTCGGCTTTTTCTATTGGATAGGGGTGGGAGGAAACGCCCGATCGCATCGGGCTTGTTCCACTCCCACCCGCAGGGTGAGGAATTGAAATAGAGGAATTGAAATAGTTGTATCGGCTATAAGACGCTCTACAGCTAACTGATGAATAGCTCTGGCATCAGCAAGATTTAGGGGACGTAATTTTAATCTTGTGGTAAACAGCATCAAAAAACCGCTAATAATCTTTAGCTATCAAAATTTTGTTCTAGCCATATGTCCATCGGTTGGTGGGGATGATAAACAAGGGTTTTCTCATCGGCTTGAGGTGGTTCAAAAGTCTGCTGCATTGCTGCTACGATTTCTGGCTTTACTGTGTGTCTGGTAGGAGTGCGATCGTTTGCCCTGATTCTTTGTTCAATATCAGCAACGGGAACATCAAGAAAAATGAGAGTAGTTTGATAACCATACTGTGCTGCCAAGTCGCGAAATCGATCTCTCAGCCAGCGAAAACAATTAGTGTCGTCTAAGATAATATCTTTTTGAGAAGGCACGATCTCCTTTAATTGCTTCATCGCCAGATGATGTGTTTTTTCCCATTCCTCAATGGATATACCTTCACCGCCAAAAAGACCTCTTGTCTCATTAATTTCATCAAGACTAATGTAAAAAGCTGTGATGTACTTAGCAACAGTTTTACCAAGAGTTGTTTTACCTGAAAATGGCATTCCACAAAGAAGGTAAAGCTGTTTCATAACAGAACGTAGGGGAGAAATTGTTCGAGCGATCACATTTAATTCGGATCTACAATAACTTTGAGATTGCTACAGTACATTTTAAATTCTCGCTGGAAACGATGGTTGAATTTTTATGGATAGAACAACAAGTATAAAAGAACGGCTTCGTGAAGAAATTGAACAAATACCTGAACCGCTTTTGTCTCAATTGCTTGATTTTGCTTTATTTCTCAAGGAAAAATATGTCGAAGATGATGTTTCTCAAGAGGAACAGGATAATATTACTGCTGCTAAATCAGCATATAACATTGGAGATTACTTGACCCTTGAAGAATACGAGGCTACACAGGGATGAGCTATCGGGTAATAATTCCCAAACCCGTACAAAAACAATTAAACAATTTCCCTCAAAAGATTAGATTGCGCTTACTATCTGAAATTCGTCTTTTGAAAGATAATCCTCGTCCTAATGGCGTAAAAAAGCTAAAAGGTTATGAAAATACTTATCGCATCAGAGTAGGAAATTATCGGGTTATTTATGAGATTGAAGATCAAGAAATGATAATTTTAATTTTGAGCAGTATTCATCGTAGAGATGCTTATTGATTTTATGTTTTTAATAGGTAGTCTGAAACGATTGTTATAAATTTAACTACATTTTTTTATCTGTTCTTTTACCCAACTACGAAAAGCCTTGATGCCTTTATTTCTCCCTTTTGTACGACACTTGGCTAAATATTGCGGAACAATTTCAATCAGAGGAAAGTTGGGAAAATTATTACTGGTTGGCGACTCTACGTACTTACCGTCTACCAATAGCAAAATTTCTAATTGATTTTTCTGGTATCTCCATAGTTCTGCTACCCCCAAAGACTCATAGATATTCGGATGAGAGCGATTAGTAATGTCTACCTCTAACGCTAAATCTGGTGGTGGATCTATCGTCAGATCTAGTCTATTTTTACCTCTAACAGCAAGTTCGTTTTTGATATAAAAACAGCTATCAGGTTCGATTCCTTTTAACATCGCTTGATTTTTAAAGGTAGTAGAACCTAGGGGACAGAATTCAATATCAAGTTCTTCCAATAAAATTTCGACAAAATTACTGATGTAAACTTTGTTAACTTCGTGTTCTGGTAGTGGGGTCATAATCTCTAATCGCCCTCGATCATAGACAATCCTCGACCCACGACTTTCTCCCAAGTCTTCTAAAATAGCCTCAAACTCTGTCCAGCTAATATTTTCTAAAACTACAGTTTGTCCTGGAGGAACAATGATTCTCGTAACTTCTAACAGCATAATTATTAATAAGCGATCTTCTTATTAAATCCCGCTTTAAGTATCTATTGCTTAATTGTATTCCTTGTTCCTTGTTCCTCGTACATGCGGCTTATGCGCAGCGAAAAAGGACGAAGTCCGCATGTAAGGGATACTAGTTGCACCTTACTCGCATCTTCCTTTAGGAAAAGTCTTTGTTCGTCCCTTCGTTAAGCTTTGTTGCTTTGTCTTCAGAAAAAGAGACTTGAGCTGTGGCTCTTTTTTATGGTGATACGAAGGCATTCTGTATATAGCAATAATTATATGTTCGCGCCCTTTAAAGAATATTTAGAAGAAGAACTTTTTAGAAGCTTCGACTTACGCAGTCGTTCTATTCCCGCAGGACTAGAATCAAACGTTAGTGAAAGAGGCAAAAACCCAGCCACAATTCAAAGTTGGTGTTACCAATGTGAGGAACTAAGAAAAATCCGCTACTCCTACATTGATGCGGGGGAAACTGCCCAGGTATTCAATAGCGTAATTTATCCAGCACATCATTACGATCTGCCTCTATTAGGAGTAGACTTTCTCTCTTTTGGCAAAAAGAAGATCCTGATAGTAATGGATTTTCAACCCTTATTTCGCGATCGCGCTTATCTTGATAAGTACATCGAACCGATGAAGGAGATCAGAGATAAGTACAACGAACTAGCGCAGAATTTAGAAATGAAGTTCTACGATGCTAATCAGTACTTTTCTAAATATTTATTATTTGCCAAGCTAGATTCAGAAACAGTCGTTAAGAGGCTATTTCCCGCGTTTCAAGAATATCTGAGTTTGTATTGGCAACTGGTGGCTGAAACCGAACCTTTGAGCGATCCAGTAGAGATTCAGAAGATTATCAAAGCCCAAAAAGAATATGATCAGTACAGTGCCGAGCGCGATCCTGCCCACGGACTATTTAGCAGCTATTTTGGTGCAGAGTGGTCAGAAAGATTTTTGTACGAATTCCTATTTGAAGATGCCTCTTCCTTAGCCGTATCTGTGGCTCAACATTGAACGCTAAATGTTTAATGCTATATGTTCAATGAAAAATGACATGACACTATATCAACCATTTTTAGACCATGCGATCGCCACTCTTAAGTCAAAATTAGATTTAAAACCCTATCCGATTCCTGCGGGCTTTGAACGCAAAGAAGGGGTAATGGGCAAAGGCAAAAAACAAGAACCTGTACTTACTACCAGTCATGGTTTTAAGTCAAAGAAGCTGAGGCAAATCAGAGCGGCACATGTTCAGGGAGGTAGCTCGCTGCAAGTGCTAAATTTTGTGATTTTCCCTGAGCTTGATTATGATTTACCCTTTTTTGGCGCGGACTTGGTAACCTTGCCTGGGGGTCATTTAATTGCGATCGACATGCAGCCTTTATTTAGCCAAAGTAAAGCTTATCAGGCTAAATATAGCGAGCCGCTCATGCCAATGTTTCACGATTATCAACGAGACTTACCTTGGGGAGGAGATTTTCCCGAAGAAGCACAACAGTATTTTTCTCCAGCTTTTTTATGGACTCGTCCCTCGGAAACAGAAGTAGTCACCTCAAAGGTGTTTGCCGCTTTCTGTGATTATCTCGATGCCTACATCAATTTTGCCCAACAGGCAGAAAAAATCACTGATAGTCAACTTTTAGCAAACATCATGCAAGCCCAAAAAAGCTATGCCGACTATCGTGCAGCTAAAGATCCTGCTAGAGGTATGCTAACTCGCCTCTATGGAGAAGAATGGACAGAGGAATATATTCATGGTTTTCTGTTTGACCTTGACCGCCAACTGACTTTGAGCAACTAATATTGAGACTATCTAGCATTGCTAAAAGCTATCATTTAGCTAATTGTTGACAAAAGTAACATTGAATTGCTTTTGGTTACGTAAAAATAAGATAATAGGGGATGAAAATGTTTTTCTAAAGTCCCCATAACTTTAATCAAAGTTATCTGAGATTGAACTTTAGCAGTTCAATCTCCTCTAATTGCAGTGGGTGACAACCTCGATAGCGATCGATAAATTAGCTCAACTTATCTATCCATACAATTGTAATCAAGGTTGAAAAACTGGCAAGTAAGTTTATTGAGGTGAAAATCTTCATAAAGCAAAGTCAGTAGAATCAGGAAAAATTAACAAGATGTAACAAATAGAAGTTCAATGCCGTTGTATAAATAAAAGTTGACTGAGGGGTTAATATTGATGGACAAAGTCTTGAACAGCCTCCAAGGTTTTTTATTAAGAGTGTAGAGTTTTATTGGGTGACTTCAGAAACTTTTTCTAAGCTCCTTGAGAATAGTAACCTATCACCTCCGACAACGAACCACTTTCCTAAAGTTAGCGATTAGCTAGTGGCTGAAAGTAGTTTTTAAGTTAAGATTTCTTTTTGAAGTTCAACTAAACCAAATTTAATTCAAGTAGGAGATTATTTATAATGTTCGACGCATTTACTAGAGTAGTGTCCCAAGCTGATGCTCGTGGTGAATTTCTTTCCACTAGCCAACTTGACGCACTTAGCGCTATGGTAGCAGCCAGCAATAAGCGTATGGATTCTGTAAACCGTATTACTAGCAATGCTTCCGCTATTGTTACCAATGCAGCTCGTGCGTTATTTGCTGAGCAGCCTCAGCTAATCGCTCCTGGTGGAAATGCTTATACCAGTCGTCGTAACGCTGCTTGCTTGCGCGACATGGAAATCATTTTACGTTACATCACTTACGCTATCTTCACTGGTGACGCTAGTGTATTAGAAGATCGTTGTTTAAACGGACTACGTGAAACTTACCTTGCTTTAGGTACTCCTGGTGCTTCTGTAGCTGTGGGCGTTCAAAAAATGAAAGACGCGGCTTTAGCAATCGTTAATGATACTAATGGCATCACTCCTGGTGACTGTAGTGCAATTGCTTCTGAAATTGCAGGTTACTTCGACCGTGCTGCTGCTTCAGTCGGTTAATCCTATTTTAGGATAATTGCTCTTCACGAGTGTCTTATCTCAACCTTTGGTTGTTTAGAAAAAATTAGTAAAACAAGAGAAACATTACAATCATGAAAACTCCTCTAACTGAAGCAGTATCTTCTGCTGATTCCCAAGGTCGTTTCTTGAGCAGCACTGAAATCCAGACTGCTTTTGGTCGTTTTAAACAAGCCAATGCTTCTTTGGAGGCTGCTAAAGCATTAACCAGCAACTCTCAAAGTTTGATTGACGGTGCGGCTAATGCAGTATATGCAAAATTCCCCTATACCACCAGCACTCCTGGTCCTAACTACGCTTCCACTCCAACAGGTAAAGCGAAGTGTTCTCGTGACATCGGTTACTACCTGCGTATGGTTACCTACTGCCTAGTTTCTGGTGGTACTGGTCCTATGGATGAGTATTTAGTGGCTGGTTTGGATGAAATCAACCGTGCTTATGAATTGTCTCCTAGCTGGTACATTGAAGCTTTAAAATACATCAAAAGCAACCACGGTTTAAGTGGAGACCCTGCTACTGAAGCAAACAGCTACTTAGACTATGCAATCAACGCACTTAGCTAAGAGGCTAGTTGTTTTGAGCTAACGGTCATAGACCTGTTTCAGATTACGGGCACTATAGAATAAGGTCGAACTTTTCGACTTAAAGAGCGATACTCAGAGGAGTATGCGAATGCCAGCTTACGGCTAGTATTTGTTTACTTTTCTGAGTATTGTAGTTTTTAGCTACCAATGATAATTAATCGGCTTTTATGATTAGATAATGGATTATGTAAACAATTTAGGTGAGGCGGAACAGTTAACAGTAGCAAAAGCGATCGCCAATCTCAAGCAAAAAGAGGATTTAGGCGCACGCTATTATGCAGCCTGGTGGCTGGGGAAATTTCGTGTCCAAGAGCCAGAGGCGATCGCCACCTTGTTAGAAGCCTTAGAAGATGAACAGGATCGTGCCCCTGATGGAGGATATCCGTTACGGCGTAATGCTGCTAGAGCTTTGGGTAAATTGGCAGACTCTAGGGCAGTAGAGCCGTTAGCGCGCTGTTTGGAGTTTCCTGATTATTATGTCCGAGAAGCAGCAGCTCAGGCTTTAGAAATGTTAAACGACCGGCGCTGTATTGCGGCACTAATGAAATTGTTGGATGGTGGTGTAGCAGCAGCTACTAGAGTTCCTGGTAAACCCCATTTAGTTCAGCCCTACGAAGCAGTGATTGAAGCGTTAGGAACATTGGGTGCAACTGATGCAACTTTCCTAATCGAGCCATTTACAAGGCACTCAACTGAGAAAGTAAGATATGCTGCTGCACGGGCAATGTACCAGTTAACTAACGAAGATCAATATGGAGAGATGTTGATCGAGGCACTCGACGGAGAAGATCTGCAACTGCGTCGCTCGGCTTTGATGGATTTAGGTGCAGTAGGCTATCTCAAAGCGGGTCAGGCGATCGCCGATACCTTAGCCGAAAATAGTATGAAGTTAATTGCTCTCAAGGGATTACTAGAAACTAATTTAGAAAACACGGACACAAATATATCGACGGAGAGTATCAAGCTCATGGATCTAATGGACTCCTTACTTTAGCTGGCTGTAATGGTTATTTAGCTAGTAGGTCATACTTATCTTAAAAAATGGCGATCGCAACATATCAGGTTGATCTTGATTGAGGTAACCACGAGCCTCTAACAATCAATCCCATTAAGCTAAATCCCGATTAAATAACTTCCTAAAATATATATAAACTCACCTTGATAAATTAATTTAGTCATGCAGGTAGCTTTAGAGAAAATTGTTGTCAAACCTGGTCAGCAGTTGCTGTTACAAGATATGAGCTGGTCAGATTTTGAGCAGATTTTGGCAGATTTAGGGGAACATCGTGGCTCAAGAATTTCTTACAGCGATGGAGAGCTAGAAATTATGGTTCCTTTGCCAGAACATGAAAAGCATAAGGAGATTATCGGTGAGATAGTCAGAATTTTACTTGATAAATTGGAAATTGATTTTGAAGCTCTGGCTTCGACCACCTTCAAAAATCAGCAAATGAATCAAGCTGTGGAAGCAGATGCCTGTTTTTACATCGAAAACCATCAGGCTGTGATTGGTAAAGACAGATTAGATTTAACTATCGATCCTCCACCAGATTTAGCGATTGAAATAGATATCACTAATAGAACTCACTTCAATAACTATTTACTATTAGGAGTTCCTGAGCTTTGGCGTTATACCAGAACCAGCTTTAAAATCTATCTCTTACAAGGCGATCGCTATCTAGAATCTAAAACTAGCCCTAATTTTCCCAATATTCCTATAGTTGAGTTAGTTGAATGCTACACAAAACAAGCTCAGATTGAAGGTAGAAGTAAAGCTATTCGAGCTTTAAAATGCTGGATTAAAGAAAATCTCTAAAAATATCGATGTATGCAGCAATATTATTTTAATTTTTATTTCTCCTAAATTTTTACCTGGCACTATTTAAATGACAGATATTCAACAATTAATCGCAGCAGTTAATCAAGCCGACTCTGCTGATTTACTTTTAGAAACTGTAGAAGACTTAGCAGATGTTCAAGACCAAGCGGCAATACCAACTTTAGTCGAAGTTCTAGGCTTCAATAATCCTGGAGCTGCGGTAGCTGCGGTGGATGGTTTGATAAGTATTGGCGAGCCTGTAGTGTCTTATTTACTGGAAAATTTAGACGATTATAATTATGGCGCACGAGCTTGGGCAACTAGAGTTTTTGCGGGTATTGGCGATCCTGCGGCGTTAGATTTGTTATTAGAGGCCGCGGTATCAGATTTCTCTCAGAGTGTCCGCCGTGCAGCAGCTAAAGGATTAGGTAGTATTTTATGGTCAAAATTAGCTTCCGAAGAAGTGGCATCAGCTCAACAAAAAGTTTTGAATACTCTGTTACTGGCAACCGAAGACGGAGAATGGGTAGTGCGTTATGCTGCAATAGTAGGACTTGAGGCATTAGCTGATACTCTGGCAGAAAATCAGCCTGAATTGTTATCAAAAATTACGACTAGATTTCAAGAATTAACTGCTAGCGAGGCAGAAGCAGCAATTCGCGCTCGTGTTGAATATGCCATGAGTCAGATAGAGCAATAACAAAAGGTTAGGGCGATCGCCTAGGTATTGCAGGAAGCGGGTTAAGAAAAGCGATCGCCTGTTTAACTGAAACAATAGAATAAAATTAATCACCAATAATAATTGGCAAATCGACCAGATTCTAGAGAGCGACCAAGACCATGAATGACTATCAACTCAAGAACCTAGAGCGCATTACCTTTAATCCTCACATCATGGCGGGACAAGCTTGTATTCGTGGAATGCGTATTCCCGTATCTTTGATTGTTAACCTGGTGGCGAATGGCAAACCGTTTGCAGAAATTTTGTCAGAGTATCCAGATTTAGAATTAGACGATATCAAGCAATCCCTCCAATATGCAGCTTTATTGACGAGAGAAACTGTGTATCCTTTTCCCATTAATGCTTAGGTCGTAGATGAAGTTCTTCCTAAAAGATACCGCTTCGCATATAGCCGACATGGGCATTTCTTTACGGACAGTAGGATGGTTGCGCGAATTAGGTCATGATGTGGTTCACCTGAGAGATAGAGGATTGCAAAAGCTATCAGATAATCAAATTCTTGATTTAGCCCTTGTCGAACAACGCATTATCTTGACGATAGATTTAGACTTTGCTCAATTATTAGCCATCAGCAAACAAGCCTTACCCAGTGTGATCCTGTTTAGATTGGGTAATGAAAACTACGATGAAATCAATCAACGGCTAGTAGAAGTTTTGAAAAATTGTCAACAGTATTTGTCAACAGGGGCGATTATATCTGTCAGCAATGAGAGTTTTAGGGTCAAGAAACTACCAATATAAGACGCTTCACTTTGTTATTTCTTACTGCGATCGCTTGAATCTTGGTTGGGCAAGTGCGATCGTTTGTTGTCTGATTTACGGAATTATCGGGTGCGACCTGAACTGGTTGTTTGAAACGGGACACCGAGTCTCCAAGGGTTTCTCACCCCTTGCCCTTATGGAAGAGAACTCTATTAATTTAGAGTTTGGTCACACCAAGAGTAAGTAATGAAATTGGTGGAATGCAGATCCCAAATGTAGCCGTAGCTGACAGGAATTAGTTGGTGAGGAGCTCAAGGGAACTATCATCAAGGACGAGCGAAAGCGAAAATATCGTGAAAACCGCGTTATTCCGTAAACAGCCAAATTATTCCTGAGAGGCTGTCACCAAAAGGTAAGCAAGAAAGGGCTAAATGCTCCGATATCATTTAGTCGTGAGAACAAAAAAATCTGCCGTGGAAGAGATATTCGCCCTAGATGATAACGAAACTTCAAGCAACACAACAGGGTAAGCCCTACAGGGTCTAATGACAGTCGAATCATTAGTAGGTCTAAGGTAACAAAGACGGAATTCCTTGTCGGGTAAAGGAACAAAGGACTTGTCCGCATGTAGGAAGAAGCGAATGTCTGGGGTAATGCCCAGAATAGGAGTTCAACACAGTGGTTGGACAGGCGGAGGAAACCTCCGCGTCCCCCACCGTCAAAATTTGCTCCTGAGCGAAAGCAAAAGCAGACTTCCTTTGGGTCAGATACGAAATGGAAAACGGTTAAAGAAATCAAACCAAATGAAAAGTTTGATACTCTATCGAGTAAATGGACAGGCGGAACAGCTAGTAGATTGGAGTCAGATCAACTGGTTCGAAGTCTACAAACTGATTAGAAATCTTCAACGTCGGATATTTCGTGCCAGAAAACTTGGTCAATGGAAGCAGCTTCGTAGATTGCAGAAATTGATGAACAAAAGCTACGCTAATTTACTAATTTCGGTAAGACAAATTACTCAAGTAAACACGGGAAAGTTAACCACTGGGATAGATAAGGAGGTGATTAAGACTCCTGGTGAGCGAGTAAAACTTGTCAATACTTGGGAAATACCAAAAGCTAAGCCCACTCGTAGGGTTTACATTCCCAAATCTAACGGCAAGAAACGTCCTCTCGGAATCCCTACCGTGAGAGATAGAGTCGCACAAAATATAGTAAAAAATTATCTAGAACCCGAATGGGAAGCTATATTTGAGCCTAACTCCTACGGATTCAGACCTGGAAGAAGCTGTCATGATTCCATTTCACAGGCTTTCTTCCGATTAAGGGGAGGAAAAGGAAGAGACACCTGGGTTCTAGATGCGGATATCTCTGGCTGCTTCGATAACTTAAAACAACAATTTATCCTCAACCGAATTAAGACGACTCCAGGAGTTGATTTAATTAGAGAATGGATGAAAGCTGGATATGTTCTTGAAGGTAAAAAATACCCGACGGAAGCAGGAACTCCTCAAGGCAGTGTTTGTAGCCCATTACTCTCTAATATTGGATTGCACGGGTTGGAAACAATGGTTAAATCTCACAATTCCAAAATGGGTTGTGTCCGTTATGCCGACGACTTTATAGTGACAGCTAAAAGTCGAGAAGAGCTTGAGAAAGTAATTCCTAAAATCCAACAATGGTTGTCCGAACGCGGTCTGGTACTAAACGCAGAGAAAACCAAAGTAGTTCATATAGAAGAGGGTTTCAACTTCCTCGGTTTCAATTTGAGACAATATCACGGCAAGCTCTTAATCAAACCACAAAAGGAGAAGGTATTAGCTTTCTGTCAAAAAGTGGGACAAATGACTAAAAGGTTGTCCGATACCAAACAGGAAGTTTTAATCAGGAACCTTAATCCACTTCTTCGAGGTTTTGCCAACTATTACCAAGGAGTAGTGAGTAAAGGAATCTTTTCTTACATCAATTTTCGTGTATGGAACTATCTTTGGAACTGGTGTCAGCGTAGACATCGAAAAAAAGGACGAAAATGGGTTGCCCAGAAATATTTTCGGCAAGTTCAAGGAGTAAGATGGACTTTTTGTTGTGAAATCAAAGACCGTAGAGGAAATAAACAACTTCTCCGTCTTTACAACATCGCATCAACACCGATTGTGCGTCACATAAAAGTGAAAGGTACAGCCAGTCCTTTCGATGCCGAATTATCTGATTATTGGGAACAACGCAGAATAAAACAGGGTAGAACTATCTGGGCTAAAGGTTCTAAATACGAACAAACAGCCATTAATCAAAACTGGAAATGCCCTGTCTGTAGACAATCTCTATTCAATACTGAGAATCTCGAAACCCATCACATAGTACCTGTGAAACAAGGTGGCTCAGACGACACTGAGAATTTAATCCACTTGCACAAAGCGTGCCATAAACAGGTACATGGAAAATCCAAGTACAAGGCTTGAAGTATGGCTTGAGCGGAGTGATGTGAGAGCGTCACGCTCCGTTCTTAGGGGAGGGGAGAGAGGTGACTCTCGAACCTTACCCGACTAGTAAGATTTCCTATTTTGCTTTTTGATTTGAGGATTTTTACTTAAATTTAATCCAATCTTGTCAAGTTCTGGATCTTTCCCCTCTACGCTTCAGGGGTTGAAAAGATAACTGACTCGTGAAGATATGAAGCGACGCAAATTACTTTCCCTAGCTACAGTAAGCGGTTTAGGATTAGCCTTTGGCAGTCATCGTTACTTATCTTGGCAATTTCCTCTAACTTATAATAATTGTCCTGCGATTAATCCTTTAAATTCATCTCCTCAATTACGGTTTGTGGTTTTAGGAGATGTCGGAACGGGTGGTAAAACCCAATATAGGGTAGCTAGAACTTTAAGTTGTTACTCTCAAATTAATCCTTTTCCTTTAGTTCTTTTAGTAGGAGATAACATTTACGAATATGGAGAAATTGAGAAAATCAAAGCTACGTTTGAATTACCCTATCAGCACCTTTTAGAACAAAAAGTACAATTTCAGGCTGTTTTAGGCAACCACGACATTAAAACCAATAATGGTGAAGATCAACTGGCATATAAGCCTTTCAATATGCAGGGAAGATACTATAGTTTCGATCGCAAGAATGTACGATTTTTTGCTCTCGATACTAATCCTGAAGCACCCTGGCAAGAACAATTAGCTTGGTTGAAAAGAGAATTAGCTGCTACTACACAGCCTTGGAAAATTGTTTTTGGACACCATCAGATATATTCTTCAGGTAAATATGGCATCAATTATGAATTGATAGATAAACTAACTCCACTGTTTTCGCAGTATGGGGTACAGCTGTATATTAACGGTCATGAACATTACTATGAAAGGACTAGAAAGATTGAGGGAACGACTTATTTAACTAGTGGTGCTGGTGCTAAACTTCGTTCGGTAGGAAAATCGGATTGGACTGCATATTCAGTTTCTAGGTTGAGTTTTACTGTGATTGAGGTTTACTCCGATCGTCTGGAAGTATTTGGTATTGGTATGGATGGCAAAGTATTTGATCGCGGAGAGATTGCTCATATTTAACTTATTCGAGATATTTCAGTTAAAGTAGGATGAGAATTTTAATTGTGGAAGATGACGATCGCATTGCTAAACCTCTAGCGGAAGATTTGCGACATCAACATCATGTTGTGGAGATTGCCACTGATGGCTTAGAGGGATGGGAATATAGCCAGGCGATTGATTACGATTTGATTCTCTTGGATTTAATGTTACCTAAGCTTGATGGTATTAGTCTTTGTAAGCAATTACGTCAGGCGCGATACAATGCCCTAATTTTGATGCTGACAGCTAAAGATACCACTAGTGATAAGATTATTGGCTTAGATGCAGGGGCAGATGATTATTTAGTTAAACCCTTCAATATTGGGGAATTAGCAGCCAGAATTAGAGCTTTATGCCGTCGCAGTTCAGAAACCAAACCACCAGTTTTAAAATACGGAAAATTACACCTCGATCCTGCTAGTAATGAGGTTAGTTATGGAGATCGAGTATTAACTCTAACTCCCAAAGAATATATGATCCTAGAGTTATTTATGAGTAACCGCGATCGCGTTTTTAGTCGTAGTCAGATTCTGGATAAACTTTGGGAAATAGATCGGGTTGTTGCAGCAGGCGATCGCACTATCAGGACTCACATTACTAATTTGCGCCACAAGCTCAAAGAAGCGGGAATGAAAGAAGATTGTATTGAAACAGTTTATGGCGTGGGTTATCGGCTAGGTAGCGACAATAGTTAAAGAAAAAATTGTAACAACAGGTAAATCTTGATGAGTTCTCGATCTTCTCTGGATAGAACTAAATCATAAAGAAGGTGTTCATCATGATACTATATCTCATTATCTCAGTGCTGGCTGTTCCTCTAGCATTCCCCGCTTTTTCCCAAAAGGCTATCGTGCAAAGCAATGATATTTCCACGGAGCTAGCAATGAAAGCAACTAGCGTTGCCTTGCAATCCTGCAAAAATAAGCAATTACAATGCATCGTGACGGTAGTGGATTCCCAAGGACTCCTAAAGTCTCAGATCGTCATGGACGGTGCTTTTCCTCATGCTATTGAAACTAGTATGAGAAAGGCTCGCACCGCCGCATCCCGTAGGCAAGCGACGCATTTATTAGAAGAGGTCACTTCAACTGAACCTGATATTGCCATGACGTTCAATGCGATTGGCTTAACAACGTTAAGCGGAGGCGTTCCCATTAAGGTGGACGGTCAGGTGATTGGTGCAATAGGTATTTCTGGAGCACCAGGTGAAGATGAAAATGGTGACGATCTTGACACAGTGATTGTCAATGAAGCAATCCGAGCAATCGAGCAAGACCTCGTGAAGTAAATGGATATGTACTTTATATAATTAGCTGCCTTAAGTTTCAGTCAATGTAGTGTCTTTATGTTTGAACATACCAACAACTTAAAGAAAAAATTATGATTACAAAAACGTTACGACTTTTGTCTGTTCTGTCTATCATGTCTCTTGCTTCCATTGCTGTACAAGCAGAGATTTTTGGTCTCGGAAATAATGATGACGATATTGAAAATGCCAAAATTACCAAAGTAACGATAGTCGAAGCGATTAACAAAGTCACAAAAATGTATGATGGCGTTATCATTACCGCCACGCTTGAAGAGAAAGAAAATGACAAGTTAGTCTATGAAATCGATCTGGTTCAGAACGATAAAGAAATGGAAGTCTGGGTAGACGCTAAAACAGGACAAATATCTCAACTAATGGATGATTGATTATATTGGGTGTTTGTTTAGCAGAGAGGAAATTTTGGTCGCTAGGAGATTTTTCAATTAAAACTGTCCCACTTACAGTTATTGGATATTCAACATATCAAGCTCTATATCGCTTGAAATTTTTGTTCTCTAAATTAAAATCATTTTTCTACAAGGGTTTCAAAACTTTGATTTTCCTTACAGACCAAAATTGTTCCGTTGCTATACATAAGCCATGTTTCAAAAAACTCGGTTGCAGCTAACTCTGGCTTATTTAGGAGTATCGAGTCTTATTTTGACTCTTTTTGTCGTAGCAGTACGTTGGAATTATACTCGCAGTTTAAATCAACAATTTAATGTCAAGTTGTCAAATTTGACTCAAGCTGCTGCCTTTAATATGGATGAGGAAGACGGAAAATTAGAAGCCGATGAGGATGAGATTTTAGTTAACGAACTACAGACAATAGAATGGTTCGATCTTGAAGAGCAGATTGTGGGAAAACAAGGAGAACTTGAATTAGATATAGCTCTCGATTTGAAGCAGTTGGAGAAAATTCAAGAGTATCCCGATTCGATCCGTAGTTTAATCGAGCCTGTCTATAGCCAAGAAACAGAAGAACTAATTGGCTATGTTAGAGTCAGCGAATCTTTAGTAGAACTCAACAATACCCTACAGCGTTTAGATTACGGTTTGGGTAGTGGTATTGCGATCGCTCTTATTGCTAGTGGACTCAGTAGTATTTGGCTGACTCGTCAAGCTATGCAGCCCATTGAAGCTAGTTTTGCCCGATTAAAACAGTTTACTGCCGATGCTTCCCACGAACTCAGAAGTCCTTTAATGGCTATTAAAACTAATGCAGATGTGGCACTCAAATATCCCGAAGGGATACGAGAACTTGACGCAGAAAAGTTTCAGGCAATTTCTTCTGCATCCAATCAAATGACTAAATTAACAGAAAATCTATTGCTATTAGCTCGTGCGGATAAGGGAATCGAATTTCAATTAGAACCCGTACATTTGAATGCGTTGCTAACGGATTTGATGCAACTATATAAACCACAGGCAGAAGTAAAACAATTGACTTGGCAATTAGAGTTAGAACCAGAATTATCTTTATTAGGCGATCGCCTTTTGTTAACTCAGCTATTTGCTAACCTGATACAAAATTCACTGCAATACACTTCTAATGGGGATTCAATCACTGTCAAAGGTCAGAAAATTAACTCGCAGATTCAGATCGAGATTACCGATACGGGAATTGGTATTGCTCCAGAACATCTTAATAAAATATTCGAGCGGTTTTGGCGTGCGGATAAATCTCGTTCTTATCAATCAAGGCGATCGGGGTTGGGTCTAGCAATTGTCAAAGAAATACTTCAACTCCATCATGGAAAAATATCTGTAGACAGCCAGCTTGGAAAAGGTAGTAATTTTATTCTTATTTTCCACAGATAAATTTTGGGATTACAAAAGAGCGATTCTTTGATGGAGATTCCAACAACCGTCGTCCACAAAGTTATGAGTTAGTAGACATATTTTAACTGTCTAAATATGCTATTTATTAAATCCGATTATTAGCATTAATAAACAGTCGTGTCTAGCAATCGATTTAGTGGACAATTTTCAACTCATATTCCTCTAGTTCCATTCCTGCCACACCTACGCGATCGCCTATCTAACTGAAATAATAGAATAAAATTAATCACTACTAGTTCGGGTTCTCTTACCTGTTGTGAATTAAAGTTAAGACGGCATCAATTTGGTTGATATTCGCTTCTTCTATAGCTTTGTTATCTATATTATTTATGGTTTTAATAATCGCGTAAAACCAGCTCATAACTAATCAAGATCTTGTTTTGCTTTCCCATTAATATAGTGATCATGTTGATGAGATAAATCTGAAATACCTGTACTGACTTGGCTTTCTTGAATAATTTGGTCAAAATCTGACCAAGCAACGGCTTGTTTTTTTCTAGTTCTTGAAGAATCATTTTTGTAATTCCATCTTGTTCTGATTCTGAAAGCTGTCGTACTGAAGCAATCGCCTTTTCTAATAATTTAGTCATAGCATTATGCTTTGAGTTTCTCTTCTTAATGATTTGTTTTGTTACACCTTCAGAGTAACTTTTGTCACTCCTTGACGCATTTGTTTTTGTCTTCTGAGCCAAGAAGCTTTGACAACGGGGCGAATTATCGGGGCAAAAGTTTTGGCACCCCAACGCACAAAAGCACTATTATGTAATAATTCAGCTTGCGCCATTTCCTGTGCTTGGAGTTGCTGAATACGGATAATTTCTGGTTCCCTTTCCTGTTGAATTAAAGGCAGTATTGCATCAATTTGAACAGGATTAACTTCTGCTTGACTCAAGAGTGGAACTAAATGATTGGCAGCGATGATCGCATCGCGAAATGCCATATTGATTCCCTGGGCGCGAATTGGTGACATAGGATGTACTGCATCGCCTAATAAAAGCAATCCAGGAATTGACCAGCGATCGCATCTTCCCACAACTACAGAAAGTAATATCGGTTTGGTTAAGCTGTCCCGATGGGTGATGATATGTTTGGCTAACCAGGCAGGAGAAGTTGCGGCTAGTTTGGCAGCCCAATCCAGTTTTTTCCAATCATAGTTGTCATCGGCATGCAGTCCCCAACCAATATGTAACTGACCAGAAGAGGCGCGAAACAGACCAAAGGCATCTTGTCCTTGAATGATGGAATAAAAAACATTGGGGGATTTGGCTAACTCACCTGAATTGAGCTTGAACCAGAGAATATCAATCTTGTTTTGCAGCTTGGTTAAATTGATCCCTGCCTTGTTTCTGATGACAGAATTACGTCCATCCACAGCAATTACTAAATCAGCTTTAATTTCAGTTCCAGAATTTAATTTAACGCCAGCGACTCGACCTGAAGCTAAGAGAATATCTTGGACTGCTTGTCCTTGAATAAATTCAAATTGACTGTGGGTTTCGGCTTCTTTGATGATTTCCGCTAGTAAATGTGGTTGGGAAACTGTAGTGCAATGCCTGCCATTAGTTTCCAGAGGTTCCTCAACCTTAAATAAATTGCGGTGAGACAGCAAAAATTCCCACGCATCAATAGTTTGATGGGGAATATCAGCGAGTAATTTCAGTAATCCTATCTGATCTAAGGCATCCAACCCACTGGGCATCAAGCCTTCGCCACGAAACTGCCGCTTAAAATCACGGGATGCTTCAATCAACTTAACCGGAATACCTTGACGTACTAGTAAAAGTGCCATCACGGCACCAGTCGGTCCCGCACCAACAATTACAACTTGAACCATAATAATAATTTTTTAAATAGTTACTTTTTCTAGCTATTTGTCGACTAGTTCTTAGTTCTTAGTTCTTTCCTACCTGTTAACTGTTAACTGGTGTCTCTTGCACTTTAAGAGCAATTTTATAATCAACCTTCTAATTGACGGGTAAAAACTAAATTCTTTTGCTCTGATAATTCAGCATTGTAACTATAGCCAGACTCAGAAAATTGTTTCAGATTTTCAGGATCGACAATTTTATGTTTAATAATGTAAGCCGCCATCATTCCCCTAGCTTTTTTGGCATAGAAGCTGATAATTTTGTATTTTCCGCTTTTCCAATCTTTGAATACTGGATTAATTACGGTTCCTCGCAGCAATTTCGGCTGAACTGCTTTGAAATATTCATTAGAAGCCAGATTGACAATAATTTTCTGGTCCAACTGCTCTAATTGCTGATTAACAGCCTGGGTTAATTGATCCGACCAAAACTCATAAAGAGTATTTGCAGTTAAGTCTTTGAGTTTTGCATGAGCTAATTTGGTTCCCATTTCTAATCGATAGGGTTGAATCAAATCCAAGGGTCGCAATATGCCATATAAACCAGAGAGAATTCTCAGATGCTGTTGAGCAAAATCAAAGTCTTGCTGCTCAAAGCCAGCGGCATTGAGTCCTTGATAGACATCGCCTTGGAAAGCTAATATCGCCTGTTTGGCGTTAGTAATATCAAAGTCAGATTGCCAGGTTTGATATCGGGATGCATTTAACTCCCCCAGTTTATCGCTAATTTTCATTAGAGAAGAAATTTCTGCCGCTGATAATTGACGCAGCTGCTTGACTAGACTTTCCGTATCAGATAAAAAGTCAGGTTGACTATAGTTTTGGATGAGGCTGGGAGTTTCAAAGTCTAAGGTTTTGGCGGGAGAAATTAAAATTAACACTGATTTCAGGCAGGATTTACTAGTGAAGCTAACGTATTTTAGATCGAGTTAAGAGCCAAAATTTGACCATCTTGTGACTCAATGCCGTAATTTTGGCGCAACAGATAGTTTATGGGAAAGTGTGGGAGTTGGTATTTAACCTCAGAATTGCTTAGAGTTATCAGATCTCATCGTTAAAACTCTTGTGGCATTTCTTCATAATTAAACAAATAGTCTACCCAAATAACAATCATAGCCAGAACTAAAAATTTGATCTAAGGCAGTTTTAAGTAAACAAAAACATAATAAAAATTGAATTACCAGAGATTATCTCACAAAGTATTAAAGTAGTGTGCATCCACAGCAAATTTCGTAAATACTTCAGATTTATTTGCTTGATTGTAATAACTTGGTTACTAATAGTGATGCCAGTTCTGGTTCAGGGTCAAGTAATAAATTCTAATAATTCTAATAAGGCTCCTGTTGTTTTAGATGGTCAAGTTTTGTTTAATGTGGCTGATTTTGGGGATTTTTCAGCGGAGGAAAGAGCTGAAACAATTAATCAAGCATTAATTAAGACCATGAAATCTCCTGAAGTAATAACTATTGACTTAGTACAGACAGGAGAACAAATCACTATTCAAAATACAAATACTCAGCAACATTTACTAACAGTAACACAAGCAGATCTTGAATCAGGTACTAATCCTTTACATCAAGCTCTATTATGGAAAAATAATATTCAATCAGTAGTAACCCAAGGACAGAAAGAAAGAAGCAGAACCTATCAAAGCAAAGTTCTATTGATTACATTGATGGTAACGTTAATTGCGATCGCGATTCACTTCTTCCTCCAATTTCTGCGTCGCCTAAGTTTTCATTATCTTGCAAAAATTGACTCAAAAAACACTAAATCAAGTTTATGGCATCAGTTAATCATTCAGTGGAGTCAGTTATGTTTACTCTCTCTCCAGTTAGGCATTTGGCTCTATGCCTTGATTTATACGACTAATTTATTTCCTCAGACTCGAAGTTGGCATTATTGGCTAAATTCCCCTCTACTAAATTTTGATACCAAATCTTATTCAGCGCTGGAAATACTATTATTATGTGGCTGGACGGTGGCGATCTGGTTTGTTGTTAGAACAATTACTAATCTTTTAAAACATTATCTTCTCAAAAAAACGATTACCGAACCAGCAATACGTGATGTAATCGCTATCAGTTTGCAGTGTATTTTTACTGCTTTAGGTTTGATTATTTTATGGCAAAGCTGGGGAATCGATGTAGGAGCTTTAGCTTTGACTGCTAGTGTATTGGGGGTAGGGATTGGTTTTGGCTTACAAAATATCGCCAATAATTTTATTAGTGGTTTGATTCTAACTTTGGAAAGACCAATTAAAGTTGGCGATCTGATTAAGGTAAATGACTTGATTGGTACAGTGCGAAATATTGGTTCTCGTAGCACAGAAATCTTAACTCAAGACCATATTGCAATTATTATTCCTAATTCTCAGCTATTAGATAATCAACTCTTAAATTGGAACCACCGTGATTCCCATTCTCGACTCAGAATTCCCATTGGAGTTAGTTACAATTCTGATTTAAGAAAGGTGAGAGCAGCATTGCTGTCTGCGGCAAAAAAACACCCAGATATCTTACGCGCTCCTCGACCCCAAATATTTTTTCAAAAGTTTAATCATAGTTCCCTCGATTTTGAGCTGCTAGTTTGGATTAGAGATCCTAAAAAGCAATTTCGGATTACTAGCGATCTTAATTATTTAATTATGGCGAGTTTGCGTCGCTACGAAATAGAAATACCATTTCCGCAAACAGACGTTAATTTTAATTCTCCTCGACTAGAGCAATTATTAATCTCCTGGTTTAGTTATCAGGGTATGAATCTCGACTTATTGCCAGAAATAACTACTCCAGAAAATCCCAAAAATCCTGTTGATAACTATCATAAATTTATTAACAACAAGACTGCTTTATTACTTAGTACTTTTGAAGAAAAGCTAACGGAAATAGATCTCGATCAACTAGTAGCCGAAATGCGGGGAGAAGATGGTTTAAATATAACTGGTCGTCGTTATCATTTAAGTTATTATCCCTCATGTTTTATTGGTTCAGAAGCCATAGATTGGATTGTCAAACAACAAGGATTTACGAGAGAAGAAGCAATCGAGCTTGGTCAAATACTCATCGAAAGAGGAATCATTCATCATGTAACAGATGAGCATCCATTCCAAGATAGTTACCTTTTCTATAGGTTTTGTATCGATGACTAAATTGTCTGCTTGATGAATAATATTTTAAATTTTATGATTAGTCCTGGTTTCATATTGGCGATCGCCTTAGCTTTAGTTCATGGATTTGCCAGCAAGTTAACCTTTATCTCTAATATTCCTCGATATCGTTGGACATCATTTGCAGGGGGAGTCTCCCTGAGCTATGTGTTTCTGAAAATATTTCCTGACCTAAGCTATAAACAAGCAGAACTTCAGTATCTAAAAATGTTAGGAATGCCTTATTTAGAAAACCATGTCTATCTTTTGGCACTCAGTGGACTATTGGTCTTCTATCGTTTAGATATTTGGGCTTATCAGGTAAAGTTGACTCAGAATTCATTATCAGCCACTGAAAATCACCATCCAGCAAGTTTCTGGATTCACCTCAGCGCCTTTGCGATTTTAAATGCCATTACAGGCTACCTGCTCCAAGATGTAAGCGATTATGGATTACAAGCTGGCGTTTTGTTTTTTGTTCCCATTGCCCTCTATTTTTTTATTATTGATGATAAATTGCGTGGACATCAACAATCTCTCTATGATCGCCAAGGACGCTGGTTTTTAGTTGCTGCTATTATCTGTGGCACAGCGATTGGTCAAATCACCGAGCTTAATGAAACGGCGATCTCAATTGTTTGGTCATTTTTGGCAGGAACAATTATCCTGAATGTTCTGAAACGAGAATTACCCGATGAACGAGAAAGCTGCTTTGGCTCATTTATCGCTGGCACTATTTTTTACACTATATTACTGTTGATAACGTAATAATCTAGGTCGTAATCGCCTCAATTATTGCTTGTTAGTGGTTTTTCCCTAGATTCATTTATGAGTAACAGAGATTTATTTGCCCAAGAAGCTCTAGCACAGATACCCAAAATCCTCACTCTTTTGGATCGTAATCCTCATAGCCCTACCTATGGTTGTTTTGATCGTACTTTTTGGCAATATAAAGTAATTGATTTTCCTGCGGGAATGTCCCAAGAGTTTGTTTATCCTCTAGCTCTGGCGTATCTCTGCGATTTACCAGGAAACACATATTATCAGCAGCCCATGATCAAGCAGTGGGTGCAAGCAGGAATTGATTATGCTGCCCATAGTAGTCATGAAAATGGCTCCTGTGATGATTATTTCCCCTATGAGCGAGCAGCAGGAGCGGCAGCTTTTTCTTTGCTGGCTTGTCTAGAAAGCATCAATTTGCTGGATTTAAAACCTTCAACACCAGTTATTGAGTTTCTGAGGCGTCGTGCAGACTGGCTAGCAACACATCAAGAAAGCGGCAGATTAACCAATCACCAAGCATTAATTGTGCTGTGTTTAGAATTAGTCGGCAGGCTGTTAAACACCGATCGCTGGGATTCTAGTAAGCAAGAGCGTTTGGCTCAGGTGTTGTCTTGGCAAAATCATGAGGGGTGGTTTGTGGAATATGAAGGTTGCGACCCTGGGTATCATACCTTAACTATTTCTTGTCTGGCGCGCTTCGAGCAACTAAATCCGAATCAAGAGCTTAAACAGGCGATCGCTTCAGCGGTGAAATTAGCAGCGGAGTTTGTCCATCCTGATGGCTCCTATGGAGGAGAATATACTAGTCGTAATACCTACAATTTTTTTCCTCATGGTTTTGAGCTGGTAGGCAACTGGCTACCAGAAGCGCTTAATATTAATGATCGCTTTTTACAGGGGTTAGCGAATGGCTTGGGAGCTTGCTATGCTGACGATCGCATTATTGGACACCATACCTGGAATTATCTCCTTGCTTGGCGCGATTTTATCAACGTCCGTCCGCCGCTGCAACCTCGAACTCCTGGACGAATTCATCTGGCGGAGGGAGGAATCTTAATTGATCGCCGTCAAGATACGGAACTATATTTGGCCCTTAATAAAGGGGGTGTCTTTAAGTTATTTCGAGATAATAAATTAGTTGCCTCGGATACTCAATTTTCCTTGCTGGTGCAAGATGGAGCTAAAAAGAGAAATGCCGTCGGACATTTGGTTGATGACTATCAGATCCAGCTAGCAGCAGATCACATTGCGATTGTAGGTAGCTTGGGTTGGGCAAAACAAAAGCAGATGACCCCCCAAAACTTAATTATCCTCAGGTTAGTCATGCTGTCTTTCGGGCGTTTCTTTCCTAATCTAATTCGTCGTATCTTACAAAAAATCCTGATTACAGGAAAACAACCTACGGGATTTAAATTTTCTCGTCGCCTGTCTTGGCAGGATGGACATTGGCAAATTGATGATCGCCTAACTGCTGAATCTTGGGACAATGTTTTAGCGGCAGATATTGGTTGCGATCGGACTTCAATCTACGTTGTCATGAGTCGAACTTTCCAGCCAGGACAACTTACCCCAGCCTGGGATTTAACGGAACAAGTATCAGCTTTAAGTTCAGGAGAAGCTCTTAACTTAACCAGAGAAATTTAGTTGACCATCAACATTTTCAACTCAAGACAATGATTGTAAACTAAAACACTTTTTTTTAGAGTATCATGCAGATTGACAACAACTTACTGGGGTTGTTTCTTTCGCGCAAAATACTTATTTAAAGCCATTATCAAACAGCTTAGCTTGATTAAGAGAACTAAAAAGTTGACAGTTCTAGATAGCTATGACAACTTTGATAGCATTAATATTAAATTTGTCAAGTAATTACGTATTGTTAAGCTGCAAAGGTAATTTTGCTATTAATAGCTGAAATCTACTAACTTTAAAGTCAAAACAACTTAGGTGCTTTAGTGCCAAATCATAACGATGATGTTCAAATGGAACTAATAAATAACTACTTTTTAAGACTGTGATGTCAACTTATGCTGTTACCTAACCTAATAATTTTGTTAGATAATAACTCTAGATAAGAAATATGAGTAAAAAAGCACTTATCCCAGAGGATAAAAGAGTCATGAAAAGAACTTTACCCAATCTAGAATCATCAGCCATAATGCTGATGCAATTAAGCTCAAACAATCCTTATGATTCTAATTGACCCCAGACATTCATACTGTATAATTTGCTGCAAATATCTCGAATAAATTGAGAATAATTGCTCAGTTATCTTTCAGAATGTTGCTTATATTTAATCAGGATTTAATTTTAAATCCACCTCAACAATTTGCGAGAAGACTTATTAATTTTATGATTGAGTTATCTAAGAAAATATTGACTATCAATTGGTTACAAAACAAGCTAATTAATCACGAACACGGCATTATTTTTGATAATGGAGATTTTAGCTGTTTCAATTTAATCCAGGATTTTATTGAGGCACACGACCATCGTTTCAAAACTCCTGCTATCTACTATCAGGCTTTTCCTGAAGAAAGTGCCATCGAATTTATTGATACTCTGCGAGAAGAAGTAACTGCTAAATTAGGCACATCAGAAATATATCTGGATAAGTCTTTGTCGGAAATCGCCATAGAAGCAGGATTAAAGATGGTAATTATTGATCAATGTCATCTTCATCCTCAAGATACTCTCGATAGTTTGTTAGAAAAGTTGTCACAATGTAATGTTCGTTTGATCTTGGTTGGTGTTCAGCACAAAATGGCAGTAGCTCAGATTTTGAGTCATCCCATTATTTCTCAGTGGGATCAGTTTACAGTTGACAATAAATGTGAACGTCTGACAAAAGTTTGCTAGGGTTAGCTCAGAGTTTTCTGAAGTCTCTTTTAGGTTATTTTAAGCCAAGATTAAGTTTGATTCATCACGATAAGTTAGATGAATTAATAAAACTTATGCAGCGTTTATCATTAAGCCTAATTCTGACGTTTATCATTGGCGTAAATGCTTCTGCTAGTGCAATCAAGTCAGGAGAAGATTCACTTTTCTCCGCAAAAACTTCCGAGACATTACAGTTAATAGCAAAAGCAACTGCGAGTCAATTTGTGGGAGTGGGACATCCAACCGAGGGACAAGTTCAGATTATCGAGGAAGATGGTAGTAAATATTTAGAACTTGGTGCAGATTTTCAAAGCGATCACGGTCCAGATCTCAAGGTCATCTTACATAAAGCCAGCGTCGTCAGCCAAAAAGTTCAAGATGGGGATTACATTAACTTAGGCGGTCTAAAATCCTTCAATGGTTCTCAGCGGTATTTGATTCCCCCAGCAATAGAAGTCAGCGAGTATCAGTCTGTAGCGATTTGGTGCGAAAAATTTAATGTTACTTTTGGTTATGCCCCCATGGAGTAAGAAACAAACGACTTAAAAATTAAGTTGACCTAAATTTTATTCGCACTTGATAGATTTGATTGCTAACGTCTGAATTAAACTAGCTGAAAAAAATATGTTGAGAAGTCTCGGTAAAATTCACAACCCTGTAACAAGAAGTATTACTGCCGCCAGTACTTCCATGGCAATGGTAACTATGATTGCGGCGTTAGTAATTGGTTTCAGCGAGAAGCCTAGAGATAAATCAGCACACAAAATGGGGGTATACGCTTCACTGCTAGCGCTAGTGGCTGGTGCAGGTATTGGCTTATTCGTCAAGGATACACAAGATTCTCCTTCAGCTGTTAGTCCAACCACCAAGCAAGTTAAGGAAGATGCTTGGCAAGACTGGCGAGATTTCCAGATCGTCAGAAAGGAGGCAGAAAGTAAGGAAATTACCTCTTTTTATTTCCAACCTGTTGATGGAGGCAAGATTCCTAGTTTTGAACCTGGTAAATATTTAACCATCAAGTTAGACATACCCGATCAACCTCGCCCAGTTATTCGGACTTATTCCCTATCAGACTATCCTCAGTCACAAGATTATTATCGCCTGTCAATTAAACGAGAAGGTTCTCCCAAAGGATTAGATGTGCCTCCTGGAGTAGCATCTAACTTTATGCACGATCGCATTGAAGTAGGTTCCATCATTCCCTGTAAACCCCCTAATGGCAAGTTCTATCTCGATGTTGCTGATTCTGTCCCAGCAATCTTAATTAGCAATGGAGTTGGTATTACCCCCATGATTAGCATGGCAAAAGCCTGTGCCCAGAAAAATCCCGAACGTCATGTTTGGTTTATTCATGGTGCGCGTAATGGTGAATATCATGCCTGTCGTGAGGAAATGGCTGCCGTCCAGAAATCCTACCCAAATCTTCACCTCCACTATCGCTACAGCCGTCCTCGACCTGAAGATGAGGGGCAATATCATAGCCAGGGCTACGCTGATCAACAATTATTAGCCGACACAATTATTCCTGAGATTAAATCAACCCATAATGGTTCAGCTAACGCCGAATATTTTCTTTGTGGCTCTCCTGCCTTTATGGATTCAATTAGGACAGGATTGAGCGAACTAGGTGTGCCTGAAAACCAAGTATTCTTTGAATCTTTTGGTGGTGGGAAAACTAAAGGGAAGTCCGAAACTCCTTCTCAGAAAGCAGGGGCAGTAGACAGTGCAGAAGTAGTGTTTGCCGACTCAAATAAAACCCTAACCTGGACTCCCGCAGACGGAACTTTGTTGGAATTTGCCGAAGCCAATGGTCTGAATCCTGACTTCAGCTGTCGTCAGGGAGTTTGCCAAACCTGTACTTGTCAGCTTAAAGAGGGAGAAGTTGAATATTTAGAAGATCCTGCCAGCGAACCTGATCAAGGTTCAGTGCTAATCTGTATTTCCCAACCGAAAACTAACAAAGTTGTTCTGGATCTATAAAGATCCCAGACAATAAAATTACTCCCTCGTAGCGATCGCCATTGGCATTCCCTGTCTAGGGCGTAAGGTAAAAGATGGCAATAGTTTAAGGGGCGGATCGGGCATTAAAGTAAAGCAAAACTTCTGCATTATCTGTCCAGCAATCACGATTTAACTGTTGTGGATGGTCAAAAAAGCGTACATCTCGATGTCATACCCACTGACTAAAGTAAATTACCGTGCCCTTGGTAAAATTAAGGTCATCAAGATTACAGTTATTGATTAGCTCTCGTCCCAAAATCCCAGCAGAAGGATAGAGGGGCATCGACTCTTTCAGTAACATCTTGGTATGGGGGAATTGGGACATGTCATCGATTGTCGGCACCCTAGTCAAAAATCTTTAGGATAACTTGTTCTTAGCTCCCAGCTTCAGAATTGCTGAGATACTGTCTAAAAATTAATTTTGTCCAGGATATAATTGGTTTTTAATTTATTGGGAGTGACTAATGAATAAGAAACTGCTGACAATACTTGGCTGTTCAGGATCTGTAGCCGTTTCCTTGCTAAATACCAATGCTGTCAGTGCCAAAGAGTATATTTTTACAGCTCCCGAATTGGACAGTCAACTGGCTGAGATTCCCGAGAGAGAAACTGATTATCCTCTGATTGACTGTAGCTGCGATGAATATGATGCAGAAACCGCAGCCGAACTTGATCGCGAGGGAGACAAAGCGATTCAGCTCTATGGCTGCGACTGTGCGGGCTGTCGCAATCTGGTGCGTAATGTTGTTGAGGAGCAACCCCAATCTTAGTCAAATTATTATCAAGCTGTTAATTTTGACCTAGCCAATATCTGATGCTCAAGGATCAAGAACCATAACTTTACCTACCCAAAGTTAACTCTTCTTTCTTACCTAAAATTCCTTGGGGTCTCCACATCATTAAAACCATCAGAATTAAGCCAATTACCATCACCCGAAAGGCTCCCTCCTGAGAGCTGCTAAACCAGCCTAACTTTGGCAAATAAAACCGAGTCAGGGCATCATAAGCCCAGAAAATAATTGCGCCTAATAATGCTCCAGGGTTTTTGCCAGCTCCCCCCAAGACAACCATTGTCCAAACGTTGAAAGTTACTAAAGTTTGGAAATTACTGGGATAGATAGTAGTTAACTGCCAGGCGTAAAATGCTCCTGCCAGACCAGCGATCGCCCCTCCCAGCATTAAAGCCTGTAACTTATACCAGAAAACATTCTTACCCAGAGCAGTAGCCACCTCTTCATCCTCGCGAATCGCTTTGAGAACCCGACCCCAAGGAGAATTTGCCAATAATTCCAAGCCCCAATAGGTAATAGCAAGGGCAATTAGCACCAGCAGCATTAATCCTGCTTTGTAGTTGTAGTCCAGTAGTGCCGCACAGCCATTAAGATAAACCGTCATAATTAGCGCGATGCCAATGATGCCCCAAATAATTAAACTGATTAGTTTAGTTGGCTGATAGCTTTTTCCCTGAATTTCTTTACCCTCACGCCATTGCGATCGCAAACCACGCCACAGTTGCCAGGTAGCAAAAATCGCCAATACAGTCAGAATGCCAATCAAAAGATATTTTTGAAATGGATTCGGGTCAAAGCGATCCAGAGGTAACGGAAAACCTCTAACGCCAAAAGAGCCTTCTGTGAGCCATTCTTCGTTGAGAGCAATTAAACGTAAAAGTTCAGAAACGCCGATAGTGACAATTGCCAAGTAATCTTCACGCAATCTGAGAGTAGAGATGCCGATTAACAGTCCCAACAAGGCAGCGATCGCAATGCCTGCGGCGATCGCTAAGATTAAGGGAACTCCTTGAGAACTAAGCAGCACCGTGGCATATGCCCCCACAGTCATAAAGGCTACGTGACCAAAATTAATTAATCCCGCATAGCCCCACTGTAAATTTAATCCCAAGGCAAATAAGGCATATAATCCGACATAAATCGTCAGAAAAACTAAATAGCCAACCATTAGACATTCCCTAAGCTTATTAACTGTATCATTGCAGCTGATTGTAGCTCAGTTGACTAAATAATTATTATTTACAGAATAACTGATAATCAAGAGATATCAAGCTGTAAAACAGTAAATTGAGGGGGTGAATACTAAAGAAAAAAAGCGATCAAAAACGTTAGCTCATTCGACCATTGAGTCTAAATAATGCTAATCGACCTGTAGATTGCTCTATTTACGGTTCTAGATGACGAGAATAAGTCTCTAAGAGCAAAAAAAGGTGTCCTAGATTACGGTAATTTTAATGAGGAAATTTGTGACTCAAAGAAAAGTTTTAGCTAGTGCCAAGTTTAATACTTAATTTCGGCTTAAATTAGTTGATCTGCTGCCAAAAATAAGTTAGCGTGATGAGACTAAAATTATCAGAATTCATTCTGGTTCACATTGGAGGTAGTTAATCGCCCTTGGTAGTAAATAGCTAATAAACAAATTCAGCCAACAACTTGGCATATTAGTTCATTTGAGGTCAGACGAGCAGTACAGCCTCTCATACTAGATTCTGACGAAAATCTTCTATTAACAAAGCGATCTATTAAAATAGCATTTAGTATCCATATGAAGTTAGATCAAATATTTCAGGCGATTGAAGAAACGAAATTTCTAGAGCAGTTAGCATCCCAAAAAAATCTATTTTTCATAGGAGATTCAGCACCTTTAAAATACATTCAAAACTTTTGCATTAGTCAGAAATCAAATAATAGTAATTACTACTATGATTTAACAGCTTTTCAATTAAATGATCTATCAAAAAATGCTACTAATCTAGAGCAATATCAGGCAATTATCATCGTTTCTTTAGTAGATGAAACTGCTTTATATTTGGCTGTCAAAGAAGAACTAAAACAGCTGACATCATTGCCCATCCTCAGATTATTTAGCGATATATTTATTAATCTTTTATGTCGTCGTTCATTATTACAGCCTACCTCTCAAGTTACCCAAAAACCAGATAAATCCTACGCAATCCTGACAACTCCTCGTTCAGGATCTACTTATTTATGTGAGCTGCTTAACTCTACCAAAATTGCAGGACATCCCAGCGAGCATCTGCGTTTGGCAGCTCAAGAACTTTCTCTCTACTGCAACTTTAATTATCTAACGCTGCTCGATAACTTAATGACATATCGTACCAGTAACAATGGCGTATTTGGGACTAAGATCATATCTCATTTTTTGTTTGAACTAAAACAAACTAAGCCTGATTTTAAACAGCTTTTTAAGTCGATTGATAAATTCATTCTTCTAGTCAGAAAAGATAAATTAGCCCAGGCAGTATCTCTAGTTGTAGCTCAAAAAACTGAAGTTTGGCATTTACACCATAATGGTCAAGACAAAGATACTGACTATCAGTCGAAGCTAGAAAATATCGAAATTAGTGACGGATTGCTTGATGATGTCGAACAAAAATGTAACTTTATTATTAGACAAGAAATTCGGCTGAAGAAATTGTTAGCCGAGCATCAAATTGAACCTTTAATCATTGTGTATGAAGATATTCTCGAAAATCCCGAACAGCAAATTAAGATTATTTTAGAGTTTTTGGCGATCGCTCAACCAGAGGGTTACACCATGCAGATCAACTCGGGAATTAAGAGAATGCCTTCTCGTCTCTCACAGGAGATTATTCGCCAATATCAACAAAAAAAAGCAGCTTCGGTTGAATCATTTCCAGGATAGCAAACCAAGTTGACTCATTGGAAGTGCTTTGAATTACGGCTTAGTTACGGCAGTTCTGGGGATGTCTTAGATTTTTCCGCTAACATTTCTTTGGGCTTAAAAGCCAACAAAACTAGATGTCCAACTAAGATTAGTAAATCTCGTTCTAAGCCAGCAACTTTGGAGGAGTCAGCGATGTAATTGGGGATTTGAACGGTGACCAGCGCACCAGCAATAATAAAGAGCAAGATTAAGTTGGATGCTTGCCAAAAACGACCAAATAAGAGCAACACGCTGGCAATCACCTCCGCTATACCAGTGATTGGTCCCAGAAAACCAGGCAACCCAAAGCCAACAAATTTGTCTGCTGCTGCTGACCAAAATATTGCTTTAGGAACTCCGTGATAGAGAAAAATAAGAACTAGTAGGACACGTAACAGTAATAAGGAGTAGGTTGAGAATTTGTTGTTGGGAAGAGAATTTGTTGTCATGGGTAAATCTGATAAATGATTAGATTAGGATTAAATGTTGAATCAACTCTGGAATAAGTCAAACTGGGATCTAAGTTGACTTAGGGGGTACTATGATTAGCCGCACGGGACGCTCTCCAATTACGTAGTTATGTAGCCACGTCAGCAAAATCATGAGGCGATTACGCCAGTCAGGAAAATAAATGACGTGGACTGCTAGCCACAAAAACCAGGGCAAAAAACCCCGCAGTTTAATCCCTGCAATTTGACCAATTCCTGAATAACGACCAATAATGGCTAATCTGCCTTTATTTAAATATTTAAAAGGCTTGATTGATTTGCCTCGCAGCTGGGTTCTAATGGCACTGGCGACATAAACTCCTTGCTGCAAAGCTTCTGGCGCTACTCCAGACAAAGACTGATGAGAGGAAATAGCTGCCAGATCGCCGATCGCAAATACTTCAGGATAGTTGGAAAGTTGCAGTGTGGGAGAGACATTGACCTGCCTTTTGTTGCCGATGTGGGGACAAGGAAAGCATTTGGGAATTGCCCCTTCAACTCCCACTGCCCAAATAACGGTAGCAGTCTTGATTGCTGTGCCATCATCTAGTTTTAAGCTATCGGCAGTCACAGCCGCCACTTTGGAACCCAACATCACTTTGACTCCCCAGCGGCGCAGCTTTTTCGCAGTGTAGTCTCCCAATGATGGGGGAAATTCAGCAAACAGGCGATCGCCAGACTGCACCAGCAGTAACTTTACTTCCTGAAGCTTAAGCCGCGGAAAGTCTTTCTGAAGTGAATTAAGCATTAACTCCATTAAAGAGCCAGCCAATTCTACCCCTGTCGCTCCACCACCGACAATGGCGATCGTCAATAATTGTTCCCGATAAGCTTTGTTATTGGTTAAATTGGCTTGTTCAAAACAGCTTAATAAATGATTGCGTAGCTTAATTGCCTGGTTGAGAGTCTTGAGTTGGAAAGCATGCTTGTCAGCACCATGAACCTCAAAAAATTGGCTCTTACTACCAGTGGCTAAAATCAAATAATCATAAATTAGAGTCTTGCGATCGGTTTTGATTTCCTGTGCTACAAAATCTATTTGCTGCACTTCAGCATTGATAAACTTGAGGTTATCAGCTTTACGGAGTATTGTCCGAATGGGAACGACACTTTGTTCTGGCGCGAGCTGGGCTGTAGCAACTTGATACAGGAGAGGAATGAAAGTGTGATAGTTATGGCGATCAATTAAAATTACCTCAACTCTCTGGTTGGCTAAGGATTGGGCGGCTTGTAATCCACCAAAACCTGCCCCAACTATCGCCACTCTTGGATACGATTTCATAAATGTTTAAATAAGCTATTTAAATAAACGATAATTAAATTGCCGAATATGAACTAGTTAAAAACTCGCTGCCCAGCGGTTGCTCTGTGTCTGCCTCTGGTTCAATCGTGATTAAAATTGAGTTGGCGTCAACTAGCGCATCTTCAGGAGCGATGTTGAGGTGTACTAACCCTTGATTGTCAGGAGTAAAATTAGCACAGCCAGTTTTTTTATCCTGTGATACTGCCCATAAGCGATATACTTGCTTTCCTACTAAAGGCTTCAGGTTTTGTAAAGCTAAAACCGCGGTGTTACTTTCAGGAGAGATAAACAAACTTCCAGACGCCCCTGTTATGCCGTTATTGCTCTCCAAGGCTAACAAGCGATTATTAGGTTGCCGCATGAGAGTGATCAATTCTTGCTGTTGTTGCAGGTGATCGTCTCTTAAGGCTATTTGTTGCCGCAAAGTAAAATTATTCAACCCGAGCAATAAAGTAGCAGTGGCGGTAACAGCGCTAATAATCCAACCCCAGGAATACTTGGGTGATGATGGAGGTTTAGCTTGAGCTAAAATCTGGCTGCGGAGATCATTTTGGGGAATGTCTTCTGGCAAACTATAAGACATCAGGTTTAGAGTTGATTCGAGTTGAGCGACTTTGGTTCTCAATTGAGGATTAACTGCTAATTGTTCGTTCAGCCAAACCAGCTCTGATTCATCAAGATCTCCCAAAACATATCCCGCCAAGATTTCTTCTAAATTATGTGGTTGAGGATTCTTGCTCATCTCTAATTAACTAGCTTCTGTAAATTTTTTCTGAGCTGTAATAGCCCTCGACGACTATGGGTTTTTACTGTACCCAAGGGAATATTGAGGTGTGCGGCAATTTCCGCCTGGCTTAAACCCTCATAATAAGATAATTCCAAAACCTGACGTTGATTGGGAGACAAACACTGTAAAGCGTTCTTAACCAATACTGCTCTTTCTCTAATAGCAACAATTTCCATCGGACTATCAGATTGGTGCAGTTCGATCGCATCTTTTAATTTGCCTATGTTTTGCCAAAAACGTCCTTTAGAACGTTTGGATCGTAGACGATCAATGGTTCGCGATCGCGTTAACATCATTAAATAGGTATAAAAAGAACCTCGCTGAGGATCAAACTTGGCTTTAACTTGCAAACTGAGAAAAATCTCCTGAGTCAAATCTTCTGCTTCTTGAGAGTTGCCTAACATCCGATAAACTAAACGATAGACTAATAATCCATAGCGATCATATAAAATTCCCAGAGCAGAGACATTTCCTGAAATAAATGCTGCAAAAACCGCTTCATCAGACTTTTTGTAAGGGAGATCGCTATTTGTCTCCAATGAATTATCAGATTCTATAGACACACTCTCTCTGGCTAATTTAGTAGTGTTTTTAGGGAGGCTAAAATTTGTCACCTGCATTTGGTCTTAATTGAGTCGTTACACTTTATTTTTTAGTTAGCTATTCATAAATTTTTGGGAAGTGACTGGTTATATTTTGAATACGGAGTGGTCCTTAATTTGGATTCATTATTTTCTAAATGTCCCCTATTCGATGACCGATAAAGCTTCCTGGAGTCAAAGTTAGACCTCCGTTACATATAGAAGGTAAATTGGCACAGAAGATTTAGTATTTTGTTGCTGATATTTATTTTGGCTAATCAAATATTTTTTAATTTAATCTCGGTCAAAATTATTAAGTAGATCTTGAACGTTACTGAGATAAGAGCGATTATCAATCATTTCTAGTTCTAATCTTCCAGATTTAATGGCAGTTTTGACCAATAATTGAGAATCAACTTTTCCAGATTTAATTGCAGTAGTAAACCCTTGATGGCGAGGGATATCAAAGTTAATTAAGCGACCTTGATATCCAGCATTTACTAAATCAGCTGGAGTAATTTTGACCATATTCCCAACCAAATTGTCATTATTATCATTAAAAGTAGTTACATTTGCCTTGGCTTTGTTTAGCAAACAAAAGTTACTAATAATTGTCAAAATAAGTCCTAATCCGAATACTTTATATTTCATTGCTTTGCTCTCTTTATAAATTGTTTTCTTAATCTTGATACGCAACTAGTTTTGATTTGGATTCAAGTTTTTAGAAATTAATGTTTTAGAATCAATCTAAATTAAATTTGAGAATTAAGTAGGTAGATGTAATTAAACATAAAATGGGCTGACCCCTAACCCTATGGTCAGCCCTAAAGTATATATGCGAAGCGTATAATCTTGCGGGACACCTGCGGACATTGTACCCTTGTGGTGTAAGGTCAGGGGTCAGGAAAAAATTAGCGCTAGTATCTATAAATAATTTCGTCCACCTACTTAAAATATTCTTTCAAATATTTTTTCCTTGAATGATGCTGGTAAGAAGAAGAAGACAATGTAGAAAGAAGGTTTTGAAAAGGCAAAAACAGGAAGAGTTTTGAGCTTTATCTGATTAACAGTCTTTATATATATATAGTCATTCTAAATAGAAACCTGACGGATAAAGCTTTAAAGCTGACCGTTGTAAATGTTATTCCCTGTTCCCTATTCCCTGTTCCCTATTCCCTGTTCCCT